>CBDUCD010000225.1:0-4721 GCA_965365535.1 uncultured Rhodothermales bacterium
GTGTGGAAGGCGAGCGGCGTGCCCTCGATGTCGGCGCGCTGGACGAGTTGGGGCGGGAACTGGGTCGAGCAGCCCACGGCGCGGAACTCGCTCACGTCGGCGGTGCCCGAAAGCTCGACTGTTGCGCCGAGGCCGACGTAGAGCATCCCGTCTTTCTCGACGGAAAACGAATCCTCGCCAACGGTAATCCGGGCCGTGCCGCTGTTGCAGAAAAAGAGCGCTTCTTCGTCGCCGGCGAGCGTCACGGTCTGCGGCGCGCCGTCGAGCGCGATGCGCGCAAAGCGCAGAAAATCGAGCGATGAATTAGTGGCGGTGCACACTTCGACGCGCCCGCCTTTTTCGGGCGAGGCATCGAACAACTCGACCTCGCGGATCTCGCCGGTCAGCGGAAGAACGGCTTTGCCGGTGATGCGGCGGTCGGTGGGGGTCATGGAAACACGGGGGTGGATGAGTAGAACAGAGGAGAAGTCAGCGGGCCATCCAGCCGCCATCGACCGTCACGACGGTGCCGGTGACGTAGTCCGAGGCGCGGGAGGCGAGAAAAACGGCGGCCCCGCCCAGGTCGGATGCCTCGCCCCAGCGCCCGGCGGGGATGCGTTCGAGAATCTGCCGGTTGCGCGTCTCGTCGCGCTGGAGCGCTTCCGTGTTGTCGGTGCGGATGTAGCCGGGCGCGATGGCGTTGACCTGCACGCCGCGCGCGGCCCACTCGTTGGCGAGGGCCTTCGTGAGGCCGGCGACGCCGTGTTTAGAGGCGGTGTAGGCGGGCACGGTGATGCCGCCCTGAAAAGACAGCAGCGACGCGACGTTGACGATCTTGCCCTGCCCGCGCGCGAGCATCGGCGCGGCAAGCCGCTGCGAAAGCTGGAACACCGCCGTGAGGTTGGTCTGGACGACGAGCTGCCAGTCGTTGAGCGGGAACGTGGCGGCAGCATGGCGGCGGATCGTCCCCGCGTTGTTGACGAGCACGTGGATGTCGCCCGCGGCCTCGAACGCGGCGTCGGCAAGCCGGTCGGCGCCGTCGGTGGCCGACAGGTCGGCCTCAATCTGCCACGCGCGGCTGCCTACCTGCCGGACGGCCTCGGCCGTTTCGTCGGTGCCGCTCCGGCGCGTCGAGGCGCAGACGACACTGGCACCGGCCTGCGCCAGCGCGACGGCCATCGCCTGCCCGATGCCGCGGCTGGCACCGGTGACGAGGGCGGTCGTGCCGTCGAGCGAAAAAAGCGAGTGCGTATCGGGCATGGCGTTACAGGGCGAGGCGGCGACGGCGCTGGTAGTCGTAGAGCGAAGGCACGGCGAGGCCAGGCGTGTTCGTGCCCTCGATGGTGGCACCGGGATACCGGATTTCCACGGGCACGTTGGACTGAAAGCCGACAATGCGAGCGCGGCTGGAATCCGCAACGCCGCCCAGCACGACGGGCGCGCGAAACGCCTCGGGCTGCTCGACGCGGAGGCGCACGTTCCAGAAGGTGTTGCCCACGCCGTGCGTCGGCCCCCAGTAGCCCGCGCCGCCGTGCTCGAACACACGCAGGCTGTCGCTGGGCTCGACAACTTCGAGGTCGTCGTACAGATTGGTGTGGTTGAGGCCCCGGTGCTGGTCGAGTTGGGGGCTCGCCACGCGCCCATGCGCGATCACGCTCTGGCGCGCGCCCGTGTTGAACGACACCGGGTGGTGCGCCCACACGGTGGTTTCGAAATCCGTCAGCAGCACCCGCTCCACGTCGCCGAGGTGGACGCCGTAGTGCGCCGTCCGCCCACCGACCTTGATCCCCGTCAGCGTCACATTCGCGCAGCGGTCGCTGAGGATGCCGCTGTCGGCGTTGACAAAGGCCACGTCGCGCACCCAGCCGTGGCGGAGATCCGTGAGGTAGAGGGCGTTGTAGCCCGGTTCGAGGTGGTGATTTACGTACGGCACGTCGGGAAACACGATCCGCAACCCTTCGATGCCGACGTTTTCCAGACGCGTCTCGGGGGCCAGCACGGCGCTCCACGCGGGGTCGAGGTCGTGGAGAAGCGGCTCGTGAACCACGACGGTCTGGCCCTGCACGGCGGTAATCGTCACCTCCTGCGTCACGAGCGGCACCGTGGGCGATTCCCAGAGGCGCGCGCCGTCGAGGCCGGTGGTCAGGCCGTAGAGGTGGCGCAGCAGCGGGCTGTTGGGCCCTTCGCGGTTAAACCACGCGAGCCGGACGACGTCGCCGGCGCGCAGCGCCCCTGCACGCTCGACGGTAAACGTGTGCGCGCCGCGCGTGCCGCGTGCGTGCTCGGCCAGCGGCGCGTTCGAGGCCAGAGGCGTCCTTTCCGGCACGCGCGTCCACACCACCCCGCCTGTCCACGAGTACGGGGTGAAGTAGTCGCCACCAGGGGTCTTTTTGCTGTTGGCGCGGAGGTAGGCGTCGAGCTCGCGCATCACCGGCGGCGCGTCCATGTCGCGCATGGGGACGGGGATCGAGAGGACGGTTCCCCCCTCCCCGCTTCCCGCGCCGCGCAGCACGAAAAAGCCGCGCTCGATAAAGAGGAGGTTGCGCAGCTCGACTTCGCCCGCGGGCAACTCCACGACCGCCCAGCCTTCCACGGCGTTTGCCGCCGCCACGGCGCGGCGCAGCGCCTCGGTGTCGTCGCGCCCGTCACCTGCCACCACGCCGTGATCCGTCGCCCGGATGACGACGGCGGACGGCATCGGGAGCGCCTTTTCGCCCCACCCGTAGCCCGCGTACGAGTAGTCCGGAAGCGTGCCGTCGGCCAAGCGCTGCGGCATCCACGGAGCAGGCTGCGGCGCGGCAGGCTGCCCGGCGGCAGAGGTGCCCGCGAGCACGAGCGCGGCGAAAAGGAGGAGTCGGGTCATCGGGCGAGCGTGATGAGGCGGTAGTCGGCCCGATTCTCGGTTTCCAGGACGACGAGGTACGTCCCGGTGGGCAGTCCCGCGCCGTCGAGTTGTACTTCGTGCGCCCCTGCAGCAAGCGACCTGTCGAGCACGCGCCTGACCTCGCGCCCGGCGAGGTCGTAGAGGCGGACGCGGGCGTGCGCCGGGGCGTCGAGGGTGAACGAGAGCACCGTCGTGCTGTCGAACGGGTTGGGAAAATTGCGCGCCAGGCGCGAGACGGTCAGCGGCCCTCCCTCCCCTACCCCGGTATCCACGCGCCAGCGCGGCCCCACGTCGCCCGGCGCGAGCGGGCCGAGCGTGCGCGGATCGGAGGACACCTCGTCGGCCCCCACGTCTGGAACCGCTCGCGCCTGCCCGTCCATGTCGGTGGCGGGCGCAAACGCCGCGACGGCCGCGTCGACCAGCGGGCTCCCCGCCGCGGGGCGGAACAGCCCGTCATCGCCTTGCCCTAACAGCGGGTCGGCAAAGGTGACGCCTGCGGGAAAGCTACCCGGCTTGCCGTAAAACACGTTCCCCGACCAGTTTGACGTGCCCACGGGGGCCAGGTCAGTCTCGACGACGGGCGCGTTGAGCTTCGTCTGGACGGCGTTGTTGACGACGGTGATGTCCTCGGGCGGCAGCGACTGGTCGCTGCTGGCTCCGACGCCAATCACGAACGTCCGGTCGGTGTCGACAAACGTGTTGTGGGCGACAAACGGGCGCTTGACCTGGAAGTAGCGGTTGAGCGGCGAGTCGGGCACGCCCTGCACCATCGACAGCGGGGCCGAGTAGCCCGTGCCGCGCAGGCCGAGAAAGTAGTTGTTCACCACCCGGTGGTCTTCGCCGATGATGCGGACGCCGCCCGTGCCCGACACCTCCTCGCCCAGAAAAAAGTTGCCCTCGACCACACAGCCGTTGCCGTGCCTGAGCGTGAGCGTGGCGCGCACGCGCCGGAAGGTGTTGCTGCGGTAGACATTCCCGCCCGACTTGTTCGAGATCGCCTCGATCTCGCCATTCGTTTCGGTAAACAGGTTGCGCTCGACGAGCACGTTCGCCGTCTGCATCGACCGCGCGCTCGTGCCGATGCGGATCGTCTCGGCCCCGTTGTCGCCAAACTCCGGGCGCGGGCCAAAGTGGTTGTGGTCGATCCGGTGCTCGGGCGGCGCGTCGTTGGGCGGGTCCTGGAGCCACACCACCAGGAGCGCGCCTTCGTTTGTCTTGCCCGCGAAGTAGCAGTGATCAATGCGGTTGAACCGTCCGTAGACGGACACCCACTTGTACTCCGTCCGCGCATTGGCGGGGTTGTAGTCGATAATTGTGCAGTTGGTCAGTCGGCTGTGGTTGGCGAGATCAGACGAACTCCGGCGGAACTGGACGACGGGGACGCCGTCGGGAAGCGCGCCGTTTTCGAAGCGCAAGCCGTCCACCTTGAGAAAGTCGCCGCCGATGGAAAGCGTCGAGGTGCCCGTGAGCACGACTCCGCCCGGTGTCTCGGCGCGGAGCGTAATCGTGTCGCCCACGGCCCCGTCGGCGTCGAAGTTGATGGGGGTGTCCGTCCACGTGCCATTGGCCATCGTGACGACATCACCGGGCTGCGACTGCCCGATGGCGCTGCCCAGTTCCGCCGCCGTGGTCACGTAGCGGTCGGTCTGCGCGCGGGCGTCGTGGGCAGACGGGGCCACGAGCAGAATCACGAAAAGGGCAAAGCGTCTCATCGGCGCGAAAAGGGAAGCGTGTAGGCCGCCTCGAACAGCACGGTGTGACCCGTGATCGAGTTGTCGTTGCCGTTGGAGAGCCAGAGGTCTTCGTAGCGCAGGCGGGCGTGCTCGTAGGTCACGTCGAGCGCGAGCGCGCCAAAGGC
>CBDUCD010000226.1:0-4701 GCA_965365535.1 uncultured Rhodothermales bacterium
CGGTGCGGTCGAGGGGCGGGGGCACGCGCGGCCCGCTCAGGCGAGGTTGTGGAACACCTTCTGCACGTCCTCGTCGGCCTCGACGCGCGCCACGAAGGCCAGCACCTCGTCGGCCTGCTCGTCGGGCAGCGCGGCCTCGGTGGTCGGAATCCACTCGATTTCTGCCGAGACGGGCGTGATGCCCCGGTCTTCGAGGGCTTTTTGCAGGTGCCCGAAGTCGGCAAAAGCGCAGTGCAGCACGAGAACGGGCGCGTCGTCATCATCGGTCGTCGCCTCCATCTCGGCGAGTCCGTGGTCAATGAGGTCGAGTTCGAGCGTCTCGGCGTCCAGCCCGTTCAGCGCCGCGGGGTCGAGCGTGAAAACGCCCATCTTGTTGAACTGAAACGCCACGCTGCCCGACGTGCCCAGGCTGCCGCCGCCGCGCGTGAAGATGGCCCGCAGGTTGGCCACCGTCCGGTTCACGTTGTCCGTCGCCGTTTCGATGAGCAGGGGCACGCCGTGGGGCGCGTAGCCCTCGTAGAGCACCTCGTCGTAGTCGGCCATGTCCTTGCCCTGGGCGCGTTTGATGGCGGCGTCCACCTTTTCCTTGGGCATGTTGACGCTTTTGGCGTTCTGCAAAACGCGCCGGAGGTGGGCGTTGAGGTCGGGGTCGGGGCCGCCGGCGCGCACGGCGATGGTGATGTCTTTGCCGATGCGGGCAAACTGCTTGGCCATGCGGTCGAAGCGGGCGAACATCGTCGCCTTGCGCTTTTCGAACATGCGACCCATAGGGGAAACTCGGAAGGTGGAAAAGGGAAACGCGGAACGGCGAAAGGTACGCCTGCCACCCCCGGGGCCGCGCGCCGCCGCCGGGCGCCCCGTCGCCTTTCACGGGCAAACCACAGGGGCGCTACGGCGCCAGCAGCATCTCCCGGATGGCCTGCTGCCGGTAGTCGAAAATGCGGTCGAGCTGGGCGCGGACGAGGGGCAGCGCGATTTCGCCAAAGGGCCACAGGGGCAGGGCGTACTCGACGCGGTCGTCAATGCGGGTGCCGCCGCCCTCGTCGGCAAAGGTGTGCGTGTGGTGCCAGCGGCGGTACGGGCCGCGCCGCTGCCTGTCCACGAACGCGTGCGGCGGCTCCCAGCGGCTGATCTCCGTCAGCCACCCGAAAGGCACGCCGAAAAGGCCCAGGCGGTACTCGATAAGCGCGCCCTCGGCCATCACGTCCGGCGCCCGCACGATGCGGAAGTCGAGTTCGCGCGGGGTGATGCGGGCGAGGTTTTCGGCGTCGGCGAAAAAGTCGAACACCTGCGGGCGCGGCAAGGGCAGGTGGAGGGTGCGGGTGAGGACGTGGAGGCCCTTCATGGCGCGGTGCGAGATGCCTGTCCTGAAAAGCCTACTTGCCGCGCGGGCGGTCGCCGCGGTCGCCCTGGCCGGACTTGGTCTCGGTTTTGGCGTGCTGCTTCACGTCCTGCCGCAGCGACTTCGTCACGTCGTCGCTTTCGGTAAAACGGCCCTCGTCGTCGCGGCGGACGTAGCGCTTGTCGCCTTCGTGGGGTTCGATGAGTTCGCGTTTGCCGGAGCCTTTCTTGTCAGCCATCGTCGTCGGGTGGGGTTGTGTAGAGAGGAGGTGACCCGAGGCGGCGCGGCGCGGTTCCGGCTTTTCAAGACGGTTGCGGCGAGGGCAGAGGGGCGGGCCGCAGGCTTTCCAGCCGCCCCAGGCCCCTCAGCGACGGCCAGATCGCGGCGGCAGCAGCGACGGTCACGAGTGTCATCGCGCCGCCCAGCACCACCGTCGGCACGGCGCCGATAAGGGTGGCCACGCCGCCCGACTCGAGCTCGCCGATCTCGTTGCTCGTCCCGATGAAAACGGCGTTGACGGCGGCCACGCGCCCGCGCATGGCGTCGGGCGTGAGCAGTTGCAGGACGGTCGAGCGGACGACGACCGAGATGTTGTCGGCGGCGCCCAGGCAGAACAGGGCGGCAAGGGAAAGCGGATAGCTCGTCGAGAGCCCGAACACGACCGTCGCCACGCCAAAGGCCGCCACGGCCACGAGCAGGGTGCGCCCCGCCCGCCGCATGGGCGGCAGCAGCGCCAGGGCGACGCCCATCGCAATGGCCCCCAGCGACGGCATGGCGCGCATCCAGCCAAAGCCCGCGGCGCCCACGCCCAGCACGTCCGTCGCGTAGATGGGCAAGAGGGCCGTCGCCCCGCCAAACAGCACGGCCACCATGTCGAGCGTGATGGTGGACAGGATGACGGGCTGGCGCCGCACAAAGCGGACGCCCTCGGCCAGGCGGGCCCACGACCGCCCTTCCGCCGCCCGCGCCTGGGGCGCCGGGTGGACAAACAGCAGGCACCCGAGCAGCACGAGGCTGGAAAGCGCGTCCGCCACGAAAACCGTTGCCGGGCCGTGCCACGCGACGAGAAAGCCGCCCGCCAGTGGCCCCAGCGTGGCCGCCAGCTGAAAGGCCACGCTGCGCCACATGGCCGCGTTCGGAAACACGGGCGCCGGCACCAGCCCGGTCACGATGGCCTGCGAGGCGGGCCACCCGACGGCGCGGAAAATGCCCGTGCCCAGCAGAAACGCGTACGTGAGCGCGACCGGCGCCTCCGCGTACGACACCCACGCCAGCCCCAGCCCCGACGCCGCCAGCCCGGCCTGGGCAATCATGATGAGGGTTTTGCGCGGGTAGCGGTCTGCCGCCGCGCCCGCCGGCAGGGCCAGCAGTAGCACGGGCAGCGCCAGCGTCAGCCCGATGAGGCCCAGCCCGAGCGGCGTCTGCGTGCGCTGGTACACCTCCCACCCGACGGCCACGATGCGCATCTGGTTGCCGGCGTTCGAGACGAGGCTGCCCGCCACGTAGAGCGCGAAGCCCGGGTGGCGCAGCGCGGCAAACGGGTCGTTGCGGGCAGGCCCCCTTCCGAACGGACGCTCCGCCGGCGCGGCAGCCGCTGCCGGGCGCCGCCGTTCGTCGGGTGTGCGGGAAGGCTCCATGCGAGGACGAAAATGCGGAAGCGCCCTTCCACGTTGCCGCCCCCGTCCGGCTCCCCTGGCGCGGGCGCGGGGCGATGAAATCCGGGTGCAGCAGGGTGGGCACCGGCGGGGCCGCGCTTCGTTGCCCCCCCCAGCCCATCGCCTACTGCCATGCTCACACTTGAACTGCCCGATCACGTCAGCGAAGCCCAGGCGCGCCTCGCGCTCGCCATCGGCCTGTTCCAGGAAGAACTCGTCTCGGTGGGCAAAGCGGCCAGCATCGCGGGGCTCTCGTACCGCGCCTTTCTCGACGTGCTGCACCAGAAGGGCATCCCGGCGTTTACCTACACGGAGGAGATGTTCGAGCAAGACCGGGCCTTTCTGGATCGGCAACGCGAACGGGGCAGCACGTGAACACACTCGTCGTCACCGATACGTCCTGCCTGATCGCGCTCGACCGGATAGGGCGGCTCGACCTGCTTCCGGCGCTGTTTTCCGTTGTCGCCCCTCCGGCGGTCGTAGAAGAGTTCGGCTGGCAACCGGGCTGGCTCACCGTCCGGCCCGCCCCGGATGCCGGGCGCGTCGCCGAGCTTCTGGAAGTGCTCGACCGCGGCGAAGCGGAGGCTATCGCGCTCGCACTCACGCTTCCCGATGCGGAGCTGCTCATCGACGAAGCCCGTGGCCGTAAGGTGGCCCAGAAGCTCGGGCTGCCGGTCACGGGAACGGCGGGCGTGCTGCTGGAAGCAAAGCGGCAACGGCAGATCGCAGCCGTGCGGCCTTTGCTGGACGCGCTTATTGGGGAGCATGATTTTCGGCTGGGCGACAAGCTCTACCTACAGGTGCTGCGCCAGGCGGGCGAAGCATAGCCGAGCGGCGCCGATGCTGTTGCAGCAGGCGGCACCTCTTCAGAGCGGAAGGCGTAACGCCGCCCAGCCCATCGCCTACTGCCATGCTCACACTTGAACTGCCCGATCACGTCAGCGAAGCCCAGGCGCGCCTCGCGCTCGCCATCGGCCTGTTCCAGGAAGAACTCGTCTCGGTGGGCAAAGCGGCCAGCATCGCGGGGCTCTCGTACCGCGCCTTTCTCGACGTGCTGCACCAGAAGGGCATCCCGGCGTACATCTACGACGACGAGGAGGACTTTGCGCGGGAGCTGGAAACGATCCGGGGACACTTCGCGCGAAAGGAGACCTCTGCTACGTGAGCCGCCTCGTCGTCACCGACACGTCCTGCCTGATCGCGCTCGACCGGGTGGGGTTGCTCGGGTTACTTCCGCAGTTGTACGCTGAAGTCGTCGCGCCGCGTGCCGTCGTGGCTGAGTTTGGCCGGCGCCCGGACTGGCTCCGCGAAGAGCATGTCGAGGACCGCGACGCCGTCCGGCGGCTGCTGCTGCGTGGGCTCGACTGGGGAGAATCGGAAGCGCTCGTGCTGGCGCAAACCCTGCCCGACGCGCTCCTGCTCATCGACGAGCGGCGCGGGCGTAAAGCCGCAGCGGGCTTTGGCTTGCCTGTTCTCGGCACCGCAGGGCTGCTCGCTGTCGCCAAGCGCGAAGGTCTGCTTCCTGCCCTCCGCCCTATTCTCGACACACTTATCGAACAGCACGACTTTCGTCTCGCCACCCGGTTTTACGAACAGGTGCTCCGCGAGGCCGGCGAGGCGTAAACGAAAAAGGCCGCCCCGCGCACAGCGAGACGGCCCCTTCCGCAATCCGGAAATCCGAAATCACGTGCCGGCGGAGTAGTC
>CBDUCD010000227.1:0-4695 GCA_965365535.1 uncultured Rhodothermales bacterium
GCCCCCTTGCCAGCGGCTGGTTCCCCGCCTGCGCGGGGATGACTGGAAAAGCGTGAGGGGTTAAATCACAGAACCGGTATCAGACGCGGTTGCGGCCGGCCAGCATGAGGCCGACGAGGACGAAAAACGGCAGCACGATGCTGACGATGGGCAGCCATTCGAGGCCGAGGCCGTGGGGCGCCGCCACCTGGGGCAAGGGGGAGAGGAGGATGGGAAGCATGTCGGGACGTTGGAGTGAGAAGTGGTGGGGCGATGATACGCTACCCCGCCTGCCGGGGCTCCTCAAGACGGCGCGAAGCCCCTCTCGGCAGCAGTGCCCCCGGGCCAGCACAGCCTATTTTCCACCTTCCAGCCCCCACCGCCCATCGCCGCGCCCTGGCACTACGTTCGCGGGCTGCCCCGCCCCGTGTGGACGCTCGCCTTTGTGTCGCTCATCAACCGGATGGGCGTCATGGCGATGCCGTTTCTCGTGCTCTACCTGACACAGGCGCGGGGCTTTACCGAGGCGGCGGCGGCGCTCACGCTCGGCATCCACGGCGCCGGGCTGATGGCGGGGGCGGCGCTGGGCGGCTGGCTGTGCGACCGGCTGGGCGCGCTGCGCGTGCTCAAAACCGCCCTCGTGGGCGGCGGCGTGCTGATGGTGCTGTTCCCCCTCGCCCACGCCCGCCTCGCCATCCAGGTGCTGGCGTTCGTGTGGCCCCTCGTGGCCGACATGGGGCGCCCCTCGGCGCTGGCCGTGCTGACGGCCCTCGTGGCGCCCGCGCAGCGGCGGCAGGCCATCGCCCTCAACCGGCTGGCCGTCAACCTGGGCATGAGCGTCGGGCCGTTTGCGGGCGGCTTTCTGGCGATGTGGTCGTTCCCATCCATTTTCGTGGTAGATGGCCTCTCGTCGCTCGCGGCGGGCGCGGTGCTGGTGTGGACGCTGCGCGCCGTGCCTGCCGAAACCACCACGCGCCCCGCGCCGCAGCTCGACCGGCGGGCGTGGCAGAACGGCGAGCTGGTGCGGTTTCTGGGCCTGCTGTTCGTGCTGTCGGTCGTGTTCATGCAGCAGTTCGGGCCGCTGTCGCTCTACGTCGTCGAGCGGTTGTACCACCCCAAGTGGGTGTTTGGCGCGCTGGTAGCCGTCAACACGCTTTTGATCGTCGTTTTCGAGGTGCCCGTCAACGGGTGGACGCACGGGTGGAGCGCGCGGCGCGGGCTGGCCACGGGCGGCGCCCTCATCGCCCTCGGCGTGGCCCTCATGGCGTTTGTCGTGTCGCCCCTGCTGCTGGCCGTGGGCATCGCTATTGCGGCCTTTGGCGAGATGCTGCTGTTTCCGATGTCGGCGGCGCACGTGGCCGACCTGGCGCCGCCCGGCCAGATGGGGCGCTACATGGGCGCCTACACGTTTGCGTTCGGCATGGCCCACGCCGTGGGGCCGGCGCTGGGCACGTTTGCCCTGGCCCGCTGGGGCGCCTTTGCCACGTTCGCGGGCGCGGGCGTCGTGGGCGCGGGGGCCGCCGCGCTGCTGCTGCGCGCTATTGGCCCACCACCACGTCCGTAATCGCCACGACGGAAACGGTGTCGAGCAGGCCGCGCCTGAAAAGATCGCCGTAGCGCGCCAGGTCGCCGCCGACGAGGCTGTCGGGCGCCGTCAGGTTGAGGTAGTCGGCAAAGCGGATGCCGCCGACGGTGCGCGGGTTCTGCGCCGCGCGGAAGCGCGTGCCGCCGTCGAACGTGTAGGCGAGAAAGTCGAGCGTGTGGCGGCGCCGGTGGAACCAGAACAGGTAGCGGTCCCTGAAATCCGGCCCGCCGCCCTCGGCCTCGAACGCGACGGCCACGCGGCGGTACGGCTCGCCCGCGAGCGTGTCCGCCCCGGCGTCCGTTTTCCGCACGGCGGGGTCGTTGAGGCGGTAGGGCAGGAGGACGAAATACGGGACGGAGTTGGCCGTCGAGCGGGCGCTGCGGAGGGTACTGTCGGCGAGGGCGACGGGCTGCCCATCCACGCGGCGCTGGAGGCCGCCGTTGTCCAGCCGGTCTTCGATGGTTCGTCCATTTGCCGTGTAGTGGCGCGTGTAGGCGTAGCGCCCGCCGTCGAGTTCGACGAGGTAGCGCTCGCCGCGAAACGTGAAGCCGATGCGCGATGGGTTGTAAGCGTCGCCGCCGTGCGCCGCGATGGCGCTATCCACCACGGCCTGCGCCTGCGCGTCGGACGGGGCGCCTTCTGGCCGCCCGCAGCCCATCGTGGCGGCGACGAGCGCGAGGCAGAACAGCAGCAGGCGAAAAAAGGGGATGCGGGCCACGGCGGGGACGAAAAGGCTGCCGACGCCAACGTGCCGGGGCCGCGCCCGATCCGTAAAAGCCGCGCCGGGCTAAGGTCTGGGGCCGCGCTGCCGATATCCGCCGGTGACACCCATCCTCTTTTGCCTGATGGCCGCCGCCCTGCCCGACCTGCTGCCCTCCGAACCCTCTTTTGCCCGGCCCTTGCACGATGCCGAGACGCGCGCCAACCTGCTCGTGCAGCACCTTTCCGACCTCGTCTGCGTGATGGACCCCGACGGCACGCTGACGTACGTGTCGCCTTCGTGCGGGCGCCTGCTGGGCTGCACCGCCGCCGCCCTGACGGGCACGAATCTGTTCCGCTACGTCCACCCGGACAAGCTGCCGGCGGCCGTTTACGCCCTCGAGCAGTGCGCCGCCGACGGCACGCCCACGCCCCCGCTCGACCTGCCGTGGCGCCGCGCCGACGGCGCGTACGTGCGGCTGGAAGCGTTCGGCTACAACCTGCTCCACGAACCCGCCATGCAGGGCCTCGTCGTCACGGCGCGCGACGTGACCGAGCGGTGCCGCGCCATCGAAGCCCTCGAACAGTCGCTCGAGCGCGAGCGGCAGGTCAACGAGCTGCGCTCCAGCTTTGTGGCCATGGCCTCGCACGAGTTCCGCACGCCCCTCGCCACCATTCTCTCGTCGGCCAACCTCGCCGAGCGCTTTCTCGACAAGAGCCGCGAAAAGGCCACCAAGCACCTGCAACGCATCGCGCACACGGTCGAGGACATGCTGCACCTGCTCGACGACATTCTCGACCTGGAGCGCATCGGCGCCGAGGAGGCGCGCCACGAGGTGCAGCGCCTCGAACTCAGGCCCGAACTCGACGCCCTGCTCGAAGAAATCCGCATCGGCGTGGGCGCGGGCCGCACCATCCACCTCACGGGCGACGTGCCGCGCACGCTCGACATCGACCGCACGTCGCTGCGCCTGGTGCTGGGCAACCTGCTCACGAACGCCCTCAAATACTCGCCCGGCGGCGAAAGCGTGCTGCTCGACGTGTCGCCGCCCGAGCCGGGGGCGCCCGTGGCCTTATTCCGCGTGACCGACCGGGGCATCGGCATTCCCCGCGCCGAGCTGCCACTCCTGTTCGAGCCGTTCCACCGGGCGGCCAACGTGGGCCCCATCAAGGGAACGGGGCTGGGGCTGGCCATGGTGCGGCAGACCGTCGAAAGGCTGGGCGGCACCATCAGGGTCGAAAGTGTGCCCGGCGAAGGCTCCACCTTCGAGGTGATGCTGCCCCTTTACGCGCCGCGCAAAGCCTGACCTTTCCGCCTCACCTTCCGCCTGCTATGCCTGCCCGCATTCTCATCATCGAAGACGAGGACGACCTGCGCGACAACGTGGCCGACCTGCTCGAACTCGAAGGCTACAGCGTGCTCCAGGCCGCCGACGGGCGCGAGGGGTTGCGCCTGGCCGCCACGGCCCACCCCGACCTGGTGCTCTGCGACGTGATGATGCCCGAGATGGACGGCCCCGCCGTGCTGCGCGCCCTCCGCGCCCGGCCCGACACGCTGACGCTGCCTTTCATTTTCGTGACGGCGCAGGCCGAGGCGCGCAACGTGCGCACGGGCATGAACCTGGGCGCCGACGACTACCTCGCCAAGCCTTTCACCGACGCCGAGCTGCTGCGCTCCATCGGCGCGCGCCTCGAACGCCACCGCTCCCTTGCCGCCCAGGACCAGGCCGCCCGGCAGCAGCTTCGCTCCGACCTCACCCAGGTCATCCCCCACGAGTTGCGCACGCCGCTCGTCACCATTCTGGGCTGCACCCAGCTGCTGCGCGACGAGTGGCGCGAACTCGACGCCGACTTTGCCGAGCAGCTGCTCGACGACGTGTACCGCGCCGGCAGCCGCATGGAGCGCTTTGTCGAAAACTTCAGCCTCTACGCCCAGCTCGAACTCGTCGCCCGCGACGCCGACCTGTGCGCGGGGTTTCTGGCGGACAACCTCTCGGACGCGCGCGAGGCCCTCACGACGCAGCCTTTCGTCGTCGCCGTGCGGCATGGCCGCGCCGACGACCTGCGGGTCGAGGCCACGCCCGCGCGCGTGCGCATGGCCGGCGCCCACCTGTCCAAACTCGTCGGCGAAATCGTGGACAACGCCTTCAAGTTCTCGCCGCCCGGCACGCCCGTGCTGGTCGAGGGCGCGCGCGAGGGCAGCAGCTACGTCGTCTGCGTGCAGGACGCCGGGCGCGGCCTCACGCCCGAGCAGTCCGGGCAGGTAGGCGCCTTTGTGCAGTTCGACCGGGGCCAGCACGAGCAGCAGGGGCTGGGGCTGGGCCTCCACCTGGCGCGCACGCTGGCCACGCTCCACGGCGGCACCCTCGCCCTCGACAGCGCCCCCGGGCGCGGCACGCGGGCCACGCTGCGGCTGCCCCTGGACTGAACCC
>CBDUCD010000228.1:0-4693 GCA_965365535.1 uncultured Rhodothermales bacterium
CCCTACCCCTCCAACGCCGCACCGCCCCCCGACCTCGCCCCGCCGCAGTCCTTCACCCACCACCCCGCCACCTCGCCACCCCATGGACCGCCGCACTTCGCTCAAGCTTTTCGCCGTCGCCGCGCCCCTGACCGCGCTGGCGGGCTGCACGTGGACGAAAGAGGACACCGACCACGCCCAGCACCAGGCCCGCGCGGCCCGCGCGGCGGGCTACGACGGCGACCGCCAGTTTTTCACCCCTCACGAGTTCGAGACGGCGGGCATCCTCGCCAACCTCATCCTCCCCGCCGACAGCCGCTCGGGCAGCGCGACGGATCTGCACGTGCCCGAGTTCATGGACTTCATGATTGCCGACCAGGCGTACCTCCAGGTGCCCATCCGCGGCGGCCTCGCGTGGCTCGACGGGCACAGCCGGCGCCGCTTCAACGCGCCCTTCAAGGAGTTGAAAGCCGAGCAGCAGCGCGGCATCCTCGACGAGATCGCGTATCCCGAAAGCGCCGAGCCGGGCGTGCAGCACGGCGTCGCCTTTTTCAACCGCTTCCGCGACCTGACGGCGTCGGGCTTCTGGAGCACGAAGGAAGGCATGGCCGATTTGCAGTACATCGGCAACACGGCCAACTTCGACTGGAAAGGCGCCCCGCCCGAAGAAATGCAGCGGCTGGGCCTGACGTTCGACGGCTGGGAAGTCGCGTGAGGCGTGGCGAGGGGCGAGGTGGTGGGTGGAGGGCTGCGGCAGGGCTGCCCCGTGTGGCCGCGATGCCTTTTGCGCCCTCGCGCACCGGGCCGTAGGGGCGCAAATATTTGCGCCCCTACCGAGGCGACGCCGGCGGCGGCGTGAAGTAGCCAGCCGTCCCTGCGCCCCGGCTACCTTGCCCACGGCTACCCGGCATCCCGCGCCGAGCCGGGCTCCGTCATCTGGCGCTGCTGGGCGGCATTGGCCGTGGCGGGCAGCACCCTGGCGAGTTGCCCCTGCACCCGCGACTTGAGCGAGCCCGCGAGAATGGCGTCCTTGCCCTCCATGAGGGCCTCGAAGCCCTGCTGCGCCACCTGCGCCGGGTCGTCCTTTTCGCTGACGGCCACCCGGGTATCGTCCATGCCGGCGCGGTGGAAAAAGTTGGTGTCCGTCGGGCCGGGCAGCAGGGCCGTGACCGTCACGCCCATGCCCTTGACCTCGTTGCGGAGGGCTTCGGCAAACGAGTACACAAACGCCTTCGTGGCCGAATAGACGGCCAGAAAAGGCCCCGGCGCGAGCGCGGCGACAGACGCCGTGAACAGGATGCGGCCCGCGCCACGCGCCACCATGTCCTGCACGACGCGCTTGGCGAGATGCACGGGCTGCACCACGTTCAGGTTGATCATGTTGAGTTCGTCCTCCAGGTCCGTCGCCGTGAACGGCCCGCCCACCCCTACGCCCGCGTTGATGGCGATGGCATCCACCGGGCGCCCGGCTTCTTTGATGGCGGCGTAGAGCGCCTCGACGCCGCCGTACGTGGCCAGGTCGGTCTGCACGGCGGTGGCACCTGTGCCCATCGCCTCGAAATGGCGGGCGGCATCGCGGATGGCGTCGTCCTCGGCGGCGACGAGCAGGTCGTAGCCCGCGCGGGCAAACTGGCGGGCGAGTTCGTAGCCGATGCCGCTCGACGCGCCGGTGACGACGGCAAAGGGGCGATGGGTGGGTTTCATAAACGTGAGGGGTGTTTGGGTTCGGCGCTTCCACCGGCCCACGCAGCGGAATGTTTGGCGCCGCCGTGCCCTGCGCCTGCTCGTAGGCTGCTTTTTACAACCGCGAGGCCGCGTGCCGCCGGGCTGCCACGCGGCGTATGTTGGCCCTGCCCCCCCTCCCCTCTGCCATGCAACGCCTCCTGTTTTCCGCGATGCTTTTGCTGCCCCTTTCCACGACCTACGCCCAGCAGCCCATCGGCCTGTTCGAGGGGCAGACGGACGTGGGGCCGGTGCTTCACGCGGGCGCGGCGCACTACGATGCCGACGCCCAGACCTACACCGTCTCGGGCTCGGGCACCAACATGTGGGCCGCGAGCGACGAGTTCCACTTTGTCTGGAAGCGCCTCGCGGGCGATTTCGTGCTGCGCGCCCACGCCGCTTTTTTGGGCGAAGGCGTCGCGCCGCACCGCAAACTCGGCCTCATCATCCGGGCCGGGCTGGACACAGGCGCGGCCTACGCCGATGCCGCCGTCCACGGCGACGGGCTGGCGGCGCTCCAGTTCAGGCGGGCGCCGGGCGCCCTGACGGAGGAAAAGCGGTCCGACGTTAGCGCGCCGGACGTGATCCAGCTCGCGCGCACGGGCACCACGTACACGATGTCCGTGGCGCGCATGGGCGAGCCGTTCGTCGAAACGGCGATGGCCGACCTCGACCTGGGCGACGAGGTGTTCGTGGGCCTTTTCGTGACGGCCCACGACCCGGACGTGGTCGAGACGGCGACGTTCAGCAACGTCCGCATCGTGCGGCCCGCGCCGCCGGACTTCGTGCCGTACCGCGACTTTATCGGCTCGAACCTCGAAATCCTCGACGTGGAGACGGGCAGGCGGCGCGTCGTCTTCCACACGCCGCGCTCCATCCAGGCGCCCAACTGGACACCCGACGGGCGGGCGCTCATCTACAACGGCGACGGCCTCCTGTACCGTTTCGACCTGGCCCGGCAGGCGCCCGAAATCATCCCCACGGGCTTTGCCACGCAGAACAACAACGACCACGTGCTGTCTTTCGACGGCACGATGCTGGGCATCAGCCACCACGACGCCGCAAGCGGGCATTCCCTCGTATATACCGTTCCCGTCGAGGGCGGCCTGCCCCGGCAGGCCACGCCTACGGGGCCGTCGTACCTGCACGGCTGGTCGCCGGACGGGCAGTGGCTCGTGTACACGGGCAGCCGCGACGGCGCTTTCGACCTCTACAAAATCCCCGTCGCGGGCGGCGACGAAGTCCGGCTGACGGACGCCCCCGGCCTCGACGACGGCTCCGAATACGCGCCCGACGGCCAGCACATCTACTTCAACTCGGCGCGCACGGGCCGTATGCAGCTCTGGCGGATGCGGCCCGACGGCAGCGCGCAGGAGCAGCTCACCGACGACGGCTTCAACAACTGGTTTCCGCACGTCTCGCCCGACGGCAAGTGGATCGTGTTTCTCTCGTACGGCCCGGACGTGGCGGCGGGCGACCACCCGTGGTACCAGCCCGTCTATCTCCGGCTGATGCCGGCGGCGGGCGGCGCGCCGCGCGTCGTGGCGTACGTGTACGGCGGGCAGGGCACCATCAACGTGCCGTCGTGGGCGCCTGACAGCCGGCACGTAGCGTTCGTGAGCAACACGGCATTTCGGTGAGGGCGCATCGCGGGAGGGCTATCTTCGGCATGTCACGTCTTTTACTGCCATGAAAGCCTTTTTAGCACGCCGCTCCGTCCGCATCACTATTGCCGTCGTCATCATCCTGGCGCTTGCCTACACGCTGCTGACGGTGCTGTCTTTCCAGAAAGGCGTGTAGCCCGGTAGGCTAAAGCTGCCAGTGGGCGCGCAGCTTCTGGGCCTGCCGCCGCGACACCTCGACGCGGTGGCCGCCCGCGCGCAGCACGAGCGCGCCCGCAAACCACGGCTGCACGTCCGTCACGTGCGCCAGCCCGACGATCTGCCGGCGGTTGGCGCGGAAAAAGTGCGCCGGGTCGAGGCGCTTTTCGAGGGCGGCGAGCGAGCGGAGGATGAGGGGCTTTTCGGCGCCGAAATAGAGGCGGGCGTAGTTGCCCTCGCCCTCGACCAGCACCACGTCGGCCAGGCGCACGAACCAGCCCTTTTCGCCGTCGCGCACGAACACGCGGCTGTCGGGGCCGAGCGGCGCTTCGGGGGGATGGGCGGCCAGCCCGCCGCGCCGCACCTTTTCGAGGGCAGCGGCCAGCCGCTCGGGCTCGACGGGTTTGAGCAGGTAGTCGAAGGCGCTGACCTCGAAGGCGCGCACGGCGTACTGGTCGTAGGCCGTCACGAACACGACGGCGGGCACCCAGTCCAGCTTTTCGAGCACGCTGAAGCCGGTGGCGCCGGCGAGTTCGATGTCGAGCAGGACGAGGTCGGGCCGGCGCGTTTCGATGGCGCGGACGGCCTCGTCGGCGGTGGCGGCCTCGGCCACGACCTGCACGTCGGGGTGGGCGGCGAGCAGGCGGCGCAGCTCGGCGCGGGCGAGGCGCTCGTCGTCCACGAGAAGGGCGTTCATGGCAAAAGGCGGGTGGGGAGAAACACGTCCGCCGTCACGCGCTCGGCCCCGTCGGCCAGGCGCAGCGCGGCCCTTTCGCCAAACAGCAGGTGGAGCCGCTCGCGGACGTTGCGCAGCCCGTGGGCGTCGCCGGAAGGCGCCGCGCCCAGCGCACCGGGGTTTTCGACGGAGAGGTGCAGGGCGCCGCCCTCCACTTCCGCCGCGATGGCTACGACGCCGCCCTCGGCACGCGGCGCCACGCCGTGCTTGACGGCGTTCTCGACAAGGGTGAGCAGCACGAGCGGCGGCACGCGCATCGCCTCGGCCTCGCGTTCGACGCGCCACTCGAGTTGCAGGCGGTCCTCGAAGCGCAGCGTTTCGAGGGCGAGGTAGTCGCGCACGGCTTCGAGTTCGGCGCCCAGCGGCACGGTTTCGACCTGGCTCGTGCGCAGCGTGTAGCGCAACAGGCGCGCCAGCCGCGTCGTGGCGTCCTGCG
>CBDUCD010000229.1:0-4688 GCA_965365535.1 uncultured Rhodothermales bacterium
GCACCGTTTCGAGCGTGTCTATCTCGGCCACGGGCTTGTCGGGGCGGAGGCGGACGATGCGGGGGAAGCGGAGCGCGAAGCCGCTTTTGTGGCGTGGCGAGGGCTGCACGCGGTCGAAGGCGACCTCGACGACCACGTCGGGCTCGACCGTCCGGACGCGCCCGTGGGCGAATTGCTGGAGCGTGTGCGCCTCGAAATGGCGCGTCAGCGTTTCGAGTTCGGCGTCCGTGAGGCCCGAGTACGCCTTGCCGATGTTCAGCAGCGCCGGGTCGTCGGGGGCGGCGCGCACGGCAAAGGTGAAGTCCGACAGGAGGTGGCTGCGCTTGCCGCTGCCGCGCTCGACGGCCGTCACGACGACGTCGAGCGTGGCGAGGGCTTTTTTGACCTTGAGCCAGTCGCGCCCGCGCCGTCCGGGCAGGTAGGGCGAAAGGGGATTTTTGACCATCAGCCCCTCGTTGCCGCGCGCCCGCGCCGCATCGAACGCCGCGTCGAGGCCGGCGCCGTTCTCCATCCACGTAACGTCGCTGCGGCGGATGGTGGCATTGTAGGCGAGCGCGTCGAGCCGGTGCTGCCGCGTTTCGTAGGGCACGTCGAGCAGCACGTCGCCGTCGAAAAAAAGCGCGTCGTACACGACAAACGCGACGGGGGCCTCGGCCAGCAGCGCATCCGTCACCTTTTTGCGGCCCAGCCGGGGCTGGAGCGCCTGGAACGGCTGGATGGCCGCGCCCGCGACGGGCACGATTTCGCCGTCGAGCACGAGGCCGCCGGGCGCGCCATCGAGAAGGGCGGCAAGGGGCGCGACGAGGTCGGGAAAGGCGGGCGTGAGGGCGTCGAGGGTGCGCGAGAACAGGGCGACGTGGGCGCCGCCGCGCGCTGTGCCGTGCAGGTGCGTGTCGCCGGTTTCGGGCGCCACGTGCGCCATCGCCCGGATGCCGTCGAACTTGTCCTCGACGGCAAAGCGCCCCGGCATCTGCCGCACCACGTCGTCCGGCCCGTCGGCGGCGGTGGCGAGCATGAACTTGAGGGGGTGGAAGGGGCGCATCCGCGCCTCGCCCAGCCTGCCGTGCCGCGCCAGCAGGGCCGTCTCGCCGATGTCGCCCGTCAGCATGGACGCGCGGCGGACGCTGGCGAGGGGCGCGCCGTAAAGCTGCGCCAGGGCCGTTTCGACGCCGCTTTCGAGCAGGCCGATGCGCAGGTTGCCCGCCAGCAGCCGCACCAGAAACCGCGCCGCGACAGCGTCGAGGCCCGTCAGAAACGCGGCGATGGCAAGCGTGCGGGCGCCCGAGCCGCGCGTGTCGGCGATGTGGTCGAAAAACGCCTCCACGTCCGCCAGCGACGGATTGGAGGCCGGCGTTTCCTTTCCGGCCAGCCCTTCGGCGGCCACGTCGCCCTCGTCGCCGAGCGCCACGAGGCGGGCGCGGAGCGTGGCTTCGTCGGCGCCCGTGGTGGCGGCGAGGGCGCGCAGCAGCATCGCCGTTCCGACGTTGACGGTGCGCTGGTCGGCAAGGGAAAAGGGGCGCCCCGAGGCAAAGCGCGCCGCCCGCGCCAGGTCGTCGTCGGCGAGGGGCGCGAGCGCGGCGGCGAGCCGGTCGGCCTTGCCGTTGCGGGCGGGCGTCTCGGCGATGGCGCCCAGGGTGCGGGCGAAGGGGGTAAAGGAGGCGTCAGGCATCGGCAACCTTGCTGGCAACCTGTTTGCGCCGCGCCGCCACGTCCACCTGCTGGCACTGGGGGCAGAAGTAGATGATGCGGTCGCGCGCCTCGCCCTCGTCCGTGACGTGCGTCGTCTGGCGGAGCTGGCGGATGGACGTGCCGCATTCGAGGCACGGCAGATTCGTGCGGCGGAACACGTGGTGGCGGGCGTTCCAGTCGCGGGGCTGGCCGTGGCGGAGGGCGCTGTCGGCCAGCACGCGGTCGCGGGCGGCGTCGGGAAGGGTGCGGCCCTCGTGGCGGAGGGCAAAGTCCGAGACGCGCGGAATCGCGTCGAGCAGGCACGTCCACGCCCCCTCGTCCAGCCCGCCCACGGGCGTCCACGGGTCGAGGCGGCAGGCAAACAGGATTTCGGCGCGCAGGTAGTTGCCGACGCCCGCGAGCACGGTCTGGTCGAGCAGGGCGGCGCCGACGGCCCGCTCGGGGCGGGCCGCCATGCGGGCGCGCACCTCGTCGCGGCAGAAGGCGTCGGGGCCGCCCTCGGGCAGCACGTCCGGCCCGAGCGTCGCCAGAAAAGGCACGTGCGCAAAAGGATCGCCCTCTCCGACGACAAACACGGGCGCCGAAAACAGGAGGGCGGCGGCGGTGTCGGTGACAAGTCGGGCGCGCTCGCGGCGGTCGCGGGTCGTGACGAGATCGTCGTCGGGGGCGACGACGTGCCAGCGGCCCCACATCATCAGGTGGCTGCTGAAAAACAGGCCGCCCTCGACCTCGCCGACGAGCTGCTTGCCCCGGCTCCACACGCGCCGCACGCGCTGCCCCTCGAAAATGCCGGGGTGGGCGGCGAGCCACGCGCGGGCGTCGCGGGTGCGGGCTTCGACAGCGCGCAGCGCCTGGCCGCGCAGGGCGGCGTCGAGAAGCTGGGCGTGGCGGCGTACTTCGGGGCCTTCGGGCATGGCGGGGCAGGGCGTGGGCGTCGTACCCGGCCTGCCCGGCCCGGTTGTGGGCGCGCCGTTACCGTTTGGCAACCGCTGGCCCCATGCGCCGCGCCGCCGGGCCTGCGTATCATGGAGGCCCACGACCCCGTTTTTCCACGACGCTCGCCATGAAAACCCTGCTGCCCCTTTTCGCCCTCGCCCTTGCCGTGCCCGTCGCCACCGCGCAACTGCGCCTGCCCCATCTCTTCAGCAGCCACATGGTGTTGCAGCGCGACACGACGGTGCCCGTGTGGGGATGGGCCGCGCCCGGCGCCGCCGTCGAGGTCGCGTTTGACGGCAGGGCGTTTGCGGCTACCGCCGACGCCGACGGCGCGTGGCAGGTGGCGCTGCCGGCGATGCCCGCGGGCGGCCCGCACACCCTCACGGTCGAAAGCGGCGGCAGGCGCGTGGCGCTGCAAGACGTGCTCGTGGGCGACGTGTGGGTGGCGTCGGGGCAGTCCAACATGGAATGGACGCTGGCCGACGCCGAGGGCGGCGCCCAGGCCGTCGCCGGGGCCGACGACCCCCTGATCCGGCATTTCCGCGTGCCGCGCGGCTGGTCGGAGACGCCCCGCGACACCCTTCCCGGCGGCACGTGGGAAGTTGCCGACCCCGAGCACGCGGGCGGCTTCACCGCCGTCGGCTACTTTTTCGCCCGCCAGCTCCGGCAGCACGAGGGCGTCCCCATCGGCATTTTCCACACGTCGTGGGGCGGCAGCCGCATCGAGCCGTGGCTGAGTGCCGACGCCCTGCCCCTTTCCGCCGACAGCCTCGCCCGCGCCCTCGCCGACGAGCGGCGGTACACCGAGCGCGCCCTCTCCGCCATCCGCAACAAGCTGGGCGGAACGCTGCCCACGACCGATGGCGGCCTGGTGGACGGCCAGGCGCTGTGGGCCGCGCCCGAACTCGACACGCGGGACTGGACGACGATTCCCGTGCCCGCCCTCTGGGAAACCGCCGGCTACGACGGCATGGACGGCATCGCGTGGTACCGCACCACGTTTACCCTCACGGCGGACGAGGCGCGGCAGGGCGTGCGGCTCGGGCTGGGCTTCGTGGACGACTCGGACATCAGCTACGTCAACGGGCACGAGGTGGGGCGGATGCTGAACGCGTGGAATAAGGCCCGCGTGTACGCCGTGCCCGCGGGCGTGCTGCGCGCCGGCGTCAACACGGTCGCCGTGCGCGTCGAGGACACGGCGGGCGGTGGTGGCATCTATGGCGATCCCGACCTGCTGTTCGTCGAAAGTGGCGGCCAGCGGAAGCCCCTTGCGGGCGCGTGGCAGTTCAAAGTCGGCGCCGTCTCCATCGTGCTCGACAGCCGCAAAAACCAGGTGCCGACGCTGCTCTACAACGCGATGGTGCACCCGGCGCAGCGCTTTCCCGTCAAGGGGACGATCTGGTACCAGGGCGAATCCAACGCCGACCGCCCCGAGGACGCCGTCGCCTACCGCGACCTCTTGCCGCGCCTCGTCACCTCCTGGCGCCGGCAGTGGGGCAACCCCGACATGCCGTTCTTGTGGGTGCAACTCGCCAACTTCAAAGCTGCCGACGCCCGCCCGCCCGCCGTCAGCAACTGGGCGCTCGTGCGCGAATCCATGACGAAAACGCTGTCGCTGCCCCACACCGGCGAGGCCGTCATTATTGACGTGGGCAATGCGAACGACATCCACCCGCGCGACAAAAAGACCGTCGGCGAGCGCCTCGCCCTGGCCGCCCGGCACGTCGCCTACGGCGAGGACGTGGTGTTTTCCGGCCCCACGTACGCGCGCCACGAAATCAGGGGCGGGCGCGTCACCGTCTATTTCGACCACGCGGAGGGCGGGCTCGTGGCCCGAGGTGGTGCCCCCGGCGGCTTCGCCCTCGCGGGCGCCGACGGCCAGTGGCACTGGGCCGACGCCCGCCTCGAAGGCGACCACGCAACGGTCGAAAGCGCCGCCGTGCCGCAGCCCGTCGCCGTGCGCTACGCCTGGGCCGACAACCCCGACCGCGCCAACCTCTACAACGCCGCCGGCCTGCCCGCCACGCCTTTCCGCACCGACGCCCCCGGCACGCTGGGCGCGT
>CBDUCD010000230.1:0-4656 GCA_965365535.1 uncultured Rhodothermales bacterium
CGGCGCCCGAGATAACAGTGGGGTAATGGGCGGGTAACAGCCCGATAACAGCCGCCGGGTATGTTGGCACCACGGCAACCCGGGAGCGGGGTAGAGCCGTGACCCCTTCAACATTTCGACTACCTCTATGCGTACTGGAAACGGGCCTGGGCGGCGGCGGGCGCTTGCGGCGCTTGCCGCGCTGCTGCTGGCCACCACGGCCCACGCCCAGACGGGCAGCATCGCCGGGACGGTGCTCGACGGCGCCACGGGCGAGAGCATCATCGGCGCCAACGTGCGCCTGGCCGGCACGGCGACGGGCGCGACGACCGACCTCGACGGCCATTACGAAATCCGCAACGTGCCGGCGGGCCGGTACAGCGTCGCGTTTTCCTACATCGGCTACGCCTCGAAAACGGTGACGGGCGTCGAGTTGCAGGCCGGCGCAGCTACGCGCCTCGACCTGACGCTGAGCACCGAGGCGCTCGGGCTCGACGAGGTAACCGTCGAGGCCCGCGCCCTCCGCAACAACGAGGCGACGCTTTTGCGCGACCGCCAGAAAGCCCTTGCCGTGTCGGACGCCATCTCGGCGGAAAGCATCGGGCGGTCGGGGTCGAGCAGCGCCGCCGACGCCATGAGCCGCGTCACGGGCGCCAGCGTCGTGGGTGGCAAGTACGTAAGCGTGCGCGGGCTGGGCGACCGCTACACCACGGCCCAGCTCAACGGCTCCGAACTGCCCTCCGCCGACCCCGACCGGCGCAGCGTCCAGCTCGACCTGTTGCCCGCCGCCCTGCTCGACAACGTCGTGACGACCAAAACCTTTACGCCTGACAAGCCGGGCAACTTCTCGGGCGGCGCCGTGGACATCAACACGAAAGATTTCCCCGACCGCCGGATGCTCACGTTTTCGAGCGGCCTCTCGGGCAACACGCAGGCCACGGGCGCCACGATGCTGACGGCCCCCGGCAGCCCGACCGACTGGCTGGGCTACGACAGCGGGCGCCGCGCCCTGCCACGCCTGGTGCAGGGCGCGGCCACCATCCCGGACGCCACGCTGGCCCGCGCCGATGCCGGCCAGGCGCGCGCGCTCGACGCCTTTTCGCGCGCATTTTCAAGCGTGATGGCGCCGATGGCGGGCACGGGCGAGGTGGGCCGCAGCTTCAGCCTGTCCGGCGGCGACCGCATCCGCGTGGGCCGCCAGCAGATCGGCGTCGTGGCCAGCCTGTCCTACAGCTACGGCAACAGCTACTACGGCGGCGGGCAGGCCAACCAGTGGCAGCTCGACGGGTCGTCGCAGCAGGTGGACGCGCTGCGCTCCGACCAGGTGCTCGCCGACCAGCGCGGCACGGTCGAGGCCGTCTGGGGCGCGCTGGGCACCCTCACGTACCAGCCGCGCCCGGGCCACCGCGTCTCGGCCACCCTCCTCAACACGCAGACGGGCGAGGCCACGGCGCGCGCGCTGTCGGGCAAGTGGGAGACGCAGCTTCCCGGCGACCCCTTTTTCGAGTCGCGCGCCCTGCTCTACACCCAGCGCACCCTGCGCTCGTACCAGTTCAAGGGCCGCCACACCCTTGCCCGGCGCTGGACGCCCACGCTGGCCTGGAACGTGGCCCTCACGGCGACCGAGCAGGACGAGCCCGACCTGCGCTTTTTCGCCAACGACTACGTGTACCTCGACGCCGACGGCAACACGACGGGCGACGCCGCCCGCGCCGCGAGCACCGTTTACAACATCAACGCGTCGCTCTACACCCGGCCCACCCACTACTTCCGAAATCTGAACGAGCACAACAGCACGTACGACGTGGTGCTGAGCGCGGGCGTCTTCAAAGTGGGCGGCTACTACCAGGCCGGCCACCGGCGCTTCCGCGAGCGCAGCTTTGCGCACAACACCAAGACGAATCAGGCCGGCTTCGAGCCGTACAGCGGCGACCCGGCAGCCTATTTCGCCCCCGGCAACGTGGGCATCACCGACTCGGTGGCCTACGGCACGCGCACGTTTTACGCCTTCGGCAACTACATCACCGACGAAAGCGAGGCCCGCAACAACTACGACGGCGACCAGCACATCGCCGCCGGCTTTGCCATGGCGACTATTCCCGTCACGCGCAAGCTGCGCCTCATTGGCGGGGCGCGCTACGAGACGACGCGCCTCGACGTGGCCAGCCGGGATACGCTGGTGGCCCGGGGCCGCCTTTCGCGCGGCGACCTGCTGCCGTCGCTGGGTGCCGTGTACAGCCTGACGGACAACATGAACCTGCGCCTGGCCTACGGGCGCACGCTGGCACGGCCCACCTTCCGCGAAATCGGGCCGTTCAAGTCGTTCGAGTACGTGGGCGACCTCAACCGCATCGGCAACCCCGACCTCGACCGCACCCTCATTGACAACGTGGACGCGCGCTACGAGTGGTTTTCGCGCCCCGGCGAGATTTACGCCGTCAGCGTGTTCTACAAGCACCTCACCAACCCCATCGAGTTCACGTTTCTGACAGGCGACCGGCTCTACACGTGGGAAAACGTGCCCGGCGGCAACGTGTACGGCGTCGAGCTGGAGCTGCGGCGGCAGGTGCTGCTGCGCGGCCAGCACCTGTTGCAGATGGGCTTCAACGCCTCGCTGATTCGCTCGGCCGTTGATGCCGACTCGTCCGACAGGCGGTTGCTGCGCGCGGACGATCCGAAGGCGAAGACGACGCGCCCGCTTTTTGGGCAGTCGCCGTACCTCGTCAACGCCGACCTCTCGTACACGCGCGAGGGCTGGGGCACGGCGTTTTCGATCTACTACAACGTGTTCGGGCCGCGCCTGGCCGCCGTCGTGACGGGCCCCACGCCCGACGTGTACGAGCAGCCGCGCCACAGCCTCGACGTGTCGCTGGCGCAGCGCGTGGGCCGCACGTTCAGCGTCAAGGCGTCGGCCAAAAACGTGCTCGACGCGCGCCACCGCGAAACCGCCTCCTACCGGGGCCGGACGTACGTCTGGCGCGAGTACGACACGGGCCGGCAGTTTTCGCTCGGCCTGAGCTTCAACCTCCAGTGAAACGCCGAGAGGCCGCCCCGCACCCCGCGAGGCGGCCTCTCCGCTTTCCGGGCTTTACCAAACCATTAAAACGTCCATCCTCCCCCAACCCCCATGCACATGCTTACCAGACCCCTCGTGGCCTTTTGCGCCCTCGCGTGCCTGGCCCCCCTCGGCGCCCGCGCGCAGACGACCGACCAGGGCAAACCCCACGTCCAGATTACCGACGCGTCCATCGGCGCGGGCGACAAGGTGACGTGGACGAAAGACAAGGTGTACGTGCTCAACGGCTTCGTCTATGCCGAGGCCGGCGCCGAGCTCACCATCGAGCCCGGCACCGTCGTCAAGGCGCGGCCCGGCCAGGGCACTAATGCCTCGGCCCTCATCATCACGATGGGCGCCCGGATTTTCGCCAACGGCACCCGCGACGAACCCATCATTTTCACCTCCGTGTCGGACTCGGTGGCGCTGCCGGACTACCTCGAAGCCGGCGACAACGTGGACTACCGCCAGGACCGGTCGCTGTGGGGCGGCATCGTGCTGTGCGGGCGCTCGACCAACAACCAGGGCACGAATCTGGGCGTCGAGGGCCTGCCGACGGACGACCGTGCGCGCCACGGCGGGACGGACGAGGCCGACAATTCGGGCACCATGCGCTACGTCCAGATCAAGTATTCGGGCTCGGTCATCGAATCCAACAAAGAGCTTCAGTCGCTCACCCTTGCCTCCGTCGGCTCGGGCACCACGATTGACTACGTCGAGTCGTTCAACTCGGGCGACGACGGCTTCGAGTTTTTCGGCGGAACCGTCAACACGCGCCACCTCGTGACGGCGTTTGCCGACGACGATGCCTTCGACTACGACCAGGGCCTGCGCGGCAAGCACCAGTTCTGGTTTGCCATCCAGGCGCCCACGGCGGGCGACAAGCTGGGCGAGTTCGACTCGGGCGACGCCCCGACCGTGACGGCAACCCCGCTCGCGCATCCCGTCATCTACAACGCGACGTTTCTGGGGCGCGGCGCCGGCCACACCAAGTCGGCCCTGATCTACAAAGAGTACGGCGGCGGCGAAATGTGGAACGCCATCATCGGCGACTTTGGCTCGGGCGTGGCCGTGGACGTGGATTCGGCGGCGGGCGAGACGGCCTACACCCGCTTTACGCGCGGCGAGATCGCGCTCCACAACAACGTCTTTTTCAGCCCCGGCGGCAAGCTCTCCAACCGCGCCGCCGTGGCCGCCGCCCTCCAGGCCAACGGTAACCGCAGCGTGGACGCCGGCCTGACGGCCATCAGCCGGCTGCACACCGACGCGCTCCGCCTCGACCCGCGCCCCGCCGCCGGCAGCCCGGCCCTGATGGGCGCCGCCGCCCCGCCTGCCGACGGCTTTTTCACCGCCACGGACTACGTGGGCGCTTTTGCCCCCGGCGAGGGCGGCAACTGGGCGGGTGGCTGGACGGCACTTGCCTACAACGGCATCCTCACGGACGCGGGCACGCCCACCGCCCTCGTGCCCGCCGAGGTGCCGCTGCCCGGCACTGTCCTCGGCAGCGCGCCCAACCCCACACGGGGCCGCACGACGGTTACGTTCACGCTCGAAAAGGCGCAGCGCGTTTCCCTCAGGGTGTACGACGTGCTGGGCCGCGAAGTCGAGACGCTCGTGGACGG
>CBDUCD010000231.1:0-4645 GCA_965365535.1 uncultured Rhodothermales bacterium
CTTCGCAGATGGCGCTGAACTCGGCGTTTTCACTCAGAAAGCCGTAGCCGGGGTGGATGGCGTCGGCGCCGGTGATTTCGGCGGCGGCGATGATGCGGTCAATCTTGAGGTAGCTCTCGCGCGAGGGCGGCGGCCCGATGCAGACGGCCTCGCCGGCAAAGCGCACGTGCAGCGAGTCGCGGTCGGCGGTGGAATAGACGGCGACGGTTTTGAGGCCGTGCTCGTGGCACGTGCGGATCACGCGCAGCGCGATCTCGCCCCGGTTGGCGATGAGGACCTTTTTCATTTCGGATTTCAGATTTCGGATGTCGGACTCGGGCAGGCGGCGCGGGGCTTTCTGGCGAAATCCGCGCGCCGCAATCCGAAACCCCTCACGCTTCTTCGATCACGAAAAGCGGCTGGTCGAACTCGACGGCCTGGGCGTTCTGGACGAGAATCTGGCGGACGGTTCCACCTACCTCGGCCTCGATCTCGTTCATGAGCTTCATGGCCTCGATGATGCACAGCACGTCGCCCTTTGCCACCTGCGTGCCCACGTCCACGAACGGGTCTGCCTTGGGCGAGCCGGCGCGGTAGAACGTGCCCACGATGGGCGCCTTCACGACGGTCCCCGTCGCGGAGGCCGGGGGCGCGGCCGGGGCGGCGGGCACGTCGGCAAAGGCTTCGGGCGGCGGGGCTGACGCCGGCGCGGGTGGTGCCGGGGCGGACGGCGGGGCCGGGGGCAGCGGCGCGGGCGGCGCGTACGGGGCCGCTGCAAACTGCGGCTGCACGAACATCGCCGGCGCGTTGCGGCGCACCACGATGCGCAGGCCGCCCTGCTCGACTTCTACCTCGTCGAGCCCGCTTTCGGACACGATGCGCAGCAGGTCGCGGATTTCGTTCAGGTTCATCGGAAAGGGGCTGAAGAGGAGAAATAAGGAGGCCGCCTCAGCCGCCCGTGGACACGCGGGTGATGTACGTCCCCTCGCTCGTGTTGACGCGCAGCACGTCGCCTTCGTTGATGAACAGCGGCACCATGACCGTGGCGCCGCTTTCGACGAGGGCGGGCTTGGTGGCGCCCGTGGCCGTGTCGCCCTTGAGGCCGGGGTCGGTCTGGGTGACGAGCAGCTCGACGGACGAGGCGATTTCGCTGGCGAGGGGCTGCTCGGTTTCGGCGTGGAACAGGATGTCGAGCGTGCCGCCTTCTTTGAGGTAGGGCCGCGCGGGCACGAGCGAGGCCGGCACGGTCACCTGGTCGTAGGTGTCGGTGTTCATGAAGTGGAGGCCCAGGTCGTCCTCGTAGAGAAACTGGTGCTGGCGCCGTTCGACGCGCGCCGTCTCGACTTTTTCGCCGGCGCGGAACGTGTTGTCCACCACTTTGCCGTTGCGCACGTTGCGGAGTTTGCTGCGCACAAAGGCGCCGCCCTTGCCGGGCTTGACGTGCATGAATTCGATGATCTGCCACAGGTCGTTATTCCACATAAGCACGAGGCCGTTGCGGAAGTCGCTGGTATCTGCCATAAAAAAGGGAGGAGCCGCCGGGCGGCTGCAGAGGGTGCGTGCTAAAAACCGGCGTAGTACCGGCGGTTGCGGGGTGGGGTTGCCGGTGGAGGCGCCTGAGAAAGCGCGCTGCCGCCAGGCGTGCAATATAGGCTGCCCTTTTTTCGGGAGTCAACGCGGGGGGACGGGTGGGGGCCTGCCGCGTCGCGGTGCTTGCAACTTTCGCCGCCGTAGCGTATCTCACCGGCAGTTGCTCCACTACTGCTGCTCTGCCATGCGTACCCCCTCCCTCCGCGCGCTGCCCCTCGTGCTTGTCGCGCTGGGCCTCGCCGTTTCCGCCGCCGCCCAGCCGCGCCTGTTTCCCGCGCCGCCCCGCGTGTGGACGCACAGCGCGGCGCCCGTCTCCGAAGCCGCGGCGCTGCGCCAGTTCCAGCTCCAGTTTCGGGACGACGAGGGCGATTACGCCACCTTTATCGAGGGCAACTTCGCGTATGCGGGCGGGCGCGTCTCCGAAATCCTGATGCGCAGCCCCGACTTTCTCGCGGGCGAAGGCGTCCTCCAGAACGACAGCCGCCAGAGCATCACCTACAGCGGCGACCGGGTGGCGCAGGAGTTGTACGAGCAGTGGGACGGCGGGGCGTGGCAGCCCGCCAACCGCACCACTTACACCTACAACGCCGCGGGACTCGTCACCTCCCAGCTCGACGAGACGTTTGCCGAGGGCGCCTGGCGCAGCGACACCCGCACCACGACGACCTACAGCGGCGACGTGCCCACCCGGAGCGTGGACGAGCAGTGGGACGGCAGCGCCTGGGTGCCTACCGACCGGCAGACGTTTGCCGACAGGGGCAGCGCCCTCCAGATTACGAGCGAGACGTGGGATGGCAGCGCGTGGGTCAACGAAAGCCGCGACACGTACCCCGACCTCACGCTCGACGCGTTCGTGGCGGCGCGGGCGGCGCTGGAGACGCTGCTGCGCTACAACCTTTTCGGCACCGTGCCCGACCGCGCCACCGCCGAGCTCTACTTCGCCCTCGAAACCACCGAGGAAACCTGGGATGGCGGCGCCGGCGTCTGGCGCAACACCACGCGGACGCGCCGGCTGGGCAGCACCCCGGCAGCCCTCCAGTTGACAGAGGAAAACTGGGTGGACGACGCCTGGACGCCCGACACGCGCACCACGCTCACCTTCAACGGCTCCCTTCTCACCGAGCAGCTTACCGAAGCCTACGACGCCGAGACGGCGGCCTTTTTCCCCAACAGCCGCAGCGTCCACACCTACGACAGCGGCAATCCGGTGCTGACGGAGACGTTTTCCAACGACGACCCCGCTGGCACGCTCGAGGAGACGGCCAGCCAGCGCATCGTGCGCGTCTATGGCGAGGACACGGCGGTGACCCCGGCAGAGAAAACCCTCGTCCCCAGCCTGACGGGCATCTACCCCATCCCCGCAGGCCGCGTGGCCACCGTCTCGTTTGCGACGGGCGTGCCGGGGCGCGTGCTGCTGCGCGTGTTCGACGTGCTGGGCCGCGAGGTGGCCACGCACGAGGCGGGCCGGGCGGCAGGCGCGCAGCGCGCCCTGCTCGACGTGTCGGCGCTGCCGGCGGGCGTGTACCTGCTGCGCGTCGAGGCGCCGGGCGGCACGGCGACGGGGGCGTTTGTCGTGGCGCGCTGACCGGCACGCGCGGGGAGTGGTGCTGCCGTTGCTGGACGGGCAGATGCGCCAGCGGCGCGGGGATGAAACGCCGGGGGGTGCTTGCCGGGCGGCGCCCGGCCCGGAAGGAGGGAGCGCCGCTAAATCATGGAGCGCCTGCTTGCTGAACGACGCAAAAAAAGTAGCCGGTGAATCCCTAATTCCGGGGAAAGCTGCGTAAGGATACAAGTGTGAGCGTCTCCCTCTAACCGATATCCGCCCAGCGCATCGTCTAACATGGCTCCTCTCGACGAATCTGTCCTCGCCGATTTTCTGGCGGGACGTCTCTCCCCTGCGCGCCGCGCCGAAGTGGTCCAGCTACTCGCCCAGAGCGCCTCTGCCCGCGAGCGGCTGTGCCTGGCGCACGCCTGCCTCGAAGCTGCCGAAGCCCCCGCAAGCGTGCCTGCCCGCCCGGCCCCGGCGCGCGTGCGCCTGCCCGTGCCGTCGCGCCCCGCCGCGCCCCGCCGCCACACGCGGCGCGTGCTCGCGCGCGCGGCCGCCGCCGGCGCCCTGCTCGTGGGCACCCTCGCCGTGCTGCGCATCGCCAGCCCCGGCACCGACCCCGTGCGTACCGCCGAGACGGCGCCCGCCGCGCTGGCGGTGGACGTCGCGCCCACGTCGCTCGCCATCGCCTGGAATGCCGTGCCCGTGGCCGACCGCTACGAGGTGATGGTGTGGGACGAAGGGGCCGCCCGCGAGGTGGCGACGGAGCAGGCCGCCGGCACCCGGCTGGATGGCGACGGCGCTTTTGCGCGGCTGCTGCGCACCCGGCTCGAGCCCGGACGCCGCTACGCCGTCCGCGTCGTCGCCTACGACGCCGAGGGGCGGCAGCTCGCGGCCTCGCCGCTCACCTCGTTCCGCTACGGCAGGTAGGGCGGCAGGGCGGATTCACGAAACCCGCAAAGGCTGCCGCGCCCGGCGCGCGGATCCTGCCGGAGGGGCTGCCGTTTCGGCTGCGGCCCAACCCGTGTAGCCTGTGCCCGAAAACGCCTCCGCCCGCCCTTTCGCCCCCGGCGAAATCTCGCTCAAAACTGCCCCGCGCGCGCCGCTCCAGTCCGCAGGCGACGGCGACGCGTTTCTGGCCCTGCCCGTGGTCGAGGCGCCTGCCCTGTCGAACGTGAAAGGGCAGCGCCCCGACTGGCTGCGCGTCCGCCTGCCCTATGGCGACAAGTACAAGGGCATCGTGGACCTGGTGGATACGCACGGGCTACACACCGTATGCCAGAGCGCCCGCTGCCCCAACATGGGCGAGTGCTGGAGCGCCGGCACGGCCACGTTCATGATTCTGGGCAACGTGTGCACCCGCTCGTGCGGCTTCTGCGCCGTGCTCACGGGCCGCCCCGACGCCGGGCTCGACTACGACGAGCCGCGCCGCGTGGCCCTCTCCATCGAGACGATGGGCATCCGGCACGCCGTCATCACAAGCGTCAACCGCGACGAGCGCAAGGACGGCGGCGCGCCCATCTTCGCCGA
>CBDUCD010000232.1:0-4644 GCA_965365535.1 uncultured Rhodothermales bacterium
CCGCCGTTCCCGTCCAGCTCGAATACCGGCAGGCGCGGCCCAACGAGGCGGGCATCACACTTGAGTGGATCACGCCCGCGCGCCGCGGAGGGGTGCTGTGGCCCGGCCACACGTGGCCCACGCGCCTGCCCGCCGGCACCCCGTGGGTGGACTTCTGGACGGGCCGCACCCGCCCCGGCGGCACGACGGATACCGCCGCCGCGCCCCTCGGCCAGATGCCCCTTTACGTCCGCGCCGGCACCGTTCTGCCCCTCGGCCCCGACCTGCAATACACGTCGGAAAAGCCTGCCGACCCGGTTGAGCTGCGCGTGTATCCGGGCGCCGACGGCCAGTTCACGCTTTTCGAGGATACGGGCGACGGCAACGGCTACGAAACGGGCCGCGACTTTGCCACGATTCCCTTCCGCTGGGACGATGCCGGGCGCCTGCTCACCATTGGCGCCCGCGCGGGGTCGTTTGATGGGATGCTCGGCACGCGCACCTTCCGCGTCGTGCTCGTGCAACCCGGGCGCGGCGCGGGCATCGCACCCACGGCCCGCCCCGACCGCGAGGTGACGTACGATGGCGGCGCTCTCACGGTCACGTTCTAAACTGCTATCCCCATGAAACGGCCCCGGGTTTGCCCGTCCCGACCGCGTGCCGCGCGGCGAGGTCTATGCCAGGCCGTGGGAAACCGCCGAGCGGGGCGTGGCAGCACACCGCTGTTGCGTTCGAGGTGCCGCCGGGCGCGGACGCCGCCACGGTTTCCCTCGGCGCCCGCTTCGCCCCCGGCGCGGGCCGCTACGCCGCCGACAACGTATTCCTCGTCCGCGAGTAACTTTTCCGCCCTCACCATCCCTCACCCGCCATGCCCCTCTTTCTCGGCATCGACGTTTCCACGACCGCCACGAAAGCCCTTCTCGCCAGTGAAGGGGGCGAGGTCGTCGCCGTCGCCTCCCAGCCGCACACCCTCCAGACGCCGCGCCCCCTGTGGAGCGAGCAAGACCCCGGCATGTGGTGGACGGCGGCGCAGCACAGCATCCGGCAGGCCCTTGCCGACGCGGGCGCGGAGGGGGAAAGCGTCGCCGCCGTGGGCCTGACGGGCCAGATGCACGGCCTCGTGCTGCTGGACGCGAGCGGCGAGGTGCTGCGCCCGGCGATTCTCTGGAACGACGGACGCGCCGCCGCCGAGTGCGACGAGATCCGGGACGCGCTGGGCCTCGAAAAGCTCGTCGCCATTACGGGCAACGACGCTTTTGCGGGCTTCACCCTGCCCAAGCTGCTGTGGGTGCGCCGGCACGAGAAAGACGTGTACGCGCGCGTGCGGCAGGTGCTCTTGCCCAAAGACTACGTCCGCTACCGCCTCACCGATGCCTTTGCCACCGACCGCGCCGGCGCCGGCGGGACGCTCATGCTTGACCTCGCCACGCGCGACTGGTCGGGCGCGGTGCTGGAGGCCCTCGGCATCCCGGCGGCGTGGCTGCCGCCCACGCACGAAGGGCCAGCCGTGACGGGCACCATCTCGGAGGCGGCGGCGCGGGCGACGGGTCTGCGGGCAGGAACGCCCGTCGTGGCCGGCGGCGGCGACCAGGCGGCGCAGGCCGTGGGCGTGGGCGCCGTGCAGCCCGGCGTCATGGCCCTCACCCTCGGCACGTCGGGCGTCGTGTTTGCCCCCACCAGCGCGCCGCGCACCGCCCCCGAGGGCCGCGCCCACGCCTTTCCGCACGCCGTGCCGGGCCGCTGGCACCTGATGGGCGTCATGCTCTCGGCGGCGGGCAGCCTGCGCTGGTACCGCGACACGTTCGCGCCCGGCGTGCCTTACGACAGTCTGCTGGCCGAGGCCCAGCAGGTGCCGGCGGGCAGCGAAGGGCTCGTGTTCCTGCCCTACCTGTCGGGCGAGCGCACGCCGCACGCCAACCCGCGCGCCACGGGCGCCTTTCTGGGGCTGACGCTGCGCCACGGGCGCGGCCACGCCACGCGCGCCGTGCTCGAAGGCGTGGCCTTTGGGCTGCGCGACAACTTGGAGCTGCTGCGCGCCGCGGGCGTGCAGGCGCCCACAGAAGTGCGCGTCTCGGGCGGCGGCGCGCGGGGCGCCCTCTGGCGCCAGATCCTCGCCGACGTGCTCGGCGTCCCCCTCGTGCAGCCGCAGACGACCGAGGGCGCCGCCTTTGGCGCGGCCCTGCTGGCCGGCGTGGGCGCGGGCGCGTGGGCCGACGTGGACGCGGCCTGCGCCGCCACCGTCGCCACGGGCGCGCCGACGGAGCCGGGCGACGAGGCCGCCCCGTACGGCCACCACTACCAGGCTTTCCGGCAGGCGTACCCGCGCGTGGCGCCGCTTTTTGACGTACTTTCCGCCCCGCCTGCCCGCCCGTGAGGGCAGCGCGCGAGGGCGCCGGGGCCTTTTCCCCCGTGCCGCCCGCCTTTCCAAACTGTACCGGATCCGTTTAATCTGCCCCGATACTTGCGCACACCACGGGTAATGCGCGTAGCATTGGGCCTCTACACCAAACCCCACCCCACACGATGCGTCCCCTACTTCTGCTGCTGGTAGCCTTTATGCTGCCGCTCACCTTTACCGCCTGCCAGGACTCTGCCCGCGAGGAGGCCATCGAGGAAGGCGCACCTCCCGGAGACCGCGCCGACGTCATCGGTGACGGCGAAATCATTGACGAGCCCGGCGAGCCCGAAGGCAACATGTTCGACACCTACGACGCCGACCACGACGGCTTCCTCTCGGATGTCGAGTACCGCGACGGCATCCGCGACGAGAACATGGCCATGTACGACACCGACGGCGACGGCCGCGTGTCGCTTGCCGAGTACAACGCCTACCGCGCCAACAACCCGTCCATGTAAAAGGCGCTGCCGCCAACCCCGCCGAGCCCCGGCTGCCCCGTGCAGCCGGGGCTCGCGCTTTTTTGCCCGTTTCGGTGCAGCCCCTGCCCCGGCAGCCCTTGCCCCGCCGCGCCCGCTGCTGTTTCTTGAAAGCACCACGACGCCACCACCCACCTTCAGCCCCACCATGGCCACGCCTCCCACCAAACCCGACGGCCCCCTGCTCACCACCGCCGACGGCGCGCCCATCGCCGACCAGGAAAACGTCCTCACCGCCGGCCCGCGCGGCCCCGTCCTCATGCAAGACGTGGTGCTGCAGGAGCAGATCCAGCGCTTCAACCGCGAGCGCGTGCCCGAGCGCGTCGTCCACGCCAAGGGGTCGGGCGCGTATGGCACCTTTACCGTCACCGGCGACCTTACGCGCTACACCCGCGCTTCCATCTTCAGCCACGTCGGCAAGCAGACCGAGATGGTGGCCCGCTTCTCGACCGTCGCCGGCGAGCGCGGCGCCGCCGACGCCGAGCGCGACCCCCGCGGCTTTGCCCTCAAGTTCTACACCGACGAGGGCAACTGGGACCTCGTGGGCAACAACACGCCCATCTTTTTCGTCCGCGACCCCTACAAATTCCAGATGTTCATCCACTCGCAGAAGCGCCACCCGCACACCAACCTGCGCGACGCCGACATGCAGTGGGATTTCTGGAGCCTGTGCCCCGAAAGCCTCCACCAGGTGACGTGGCTTTTCGGCGACCGCGGCATTCCGCGCACCTACCGCCACATGAACGGCTACGGCAGCCACACCTACTCGCTCGCCAGCCGCGACGGCGTCCGCACGTGGTGCAAGTTCCACTTCAAAACCGACCAGGGCGTCGAGAACCTCACGAACGAGCAGGCCGCCGCCCTTATCGCCCAGGACCGCGAAAGCCACCAGCGCGACCTCTGGCAGAGCATCGAGGACGGCGACTTCCCGACGTGGACGGTGTACGTCCAGCTCATGACCGACGAGCAGGCGCAGCGCTTTCCCTGGAATCCCTTCGACCTGACAAAGGTGTGGCCGCACGCCGACTTCCCGCTTGTCGAGGTGGGCAAGATGGAGCTCAACCGCAACCCGCAAAACTATTTCCACGAGGTCGAGCAGGCCGCCTTCAACCCGAATGTGATGCCGCCCGGCATCGGGCCGAGCCCCGACAAGATGCTCCAGGGCCGGCTGATGAGCTACCAGGACGCCCACCTCTACCGCATCGGCGTCAACTACCGCGACCTCAAGGTGAACCAGCCGCGCGTGCCCGTGCGCAACTACATGCGCGACGGCCAGTTTGGCGGCATCCGCGACGAGGGCACGGGCCACCCCAACTACTACCCCAACTCGGTCGAAGGCGCGCCCCGCCCCGACCCCAGCTACGCCGAGCCCGCGTGGCCGCTGGGCAACGTCGTAGCCGACCGCTACAACAGCCGCGAAGACCACGACGACTTTTCGCAGGCCGCCGCGCTCTACCACCTGATGAGCGAGGACGAGCAAAACCGGCTGGCCCTCAACCTCGCCGCCAGCCTGGGCGGATGCAAGCGGCAGGAAGTCGTGGACCGGCAACTGGCCCTGTTCGACCGCGTGGACGAGGACTACGGACGCCGCGTGCGCGAGGCCGTCAGGCGCGTCCGCAGCGGCGCCGGCGGCGATGGCGTCTCGGCGGACGTCAGGGCCGGCATGGCCGTCCGCGACGCCGTGCCCGAGGGCGAAGCCAAGCGCGGCTGAGGCTTGCAGCACGGTATCCGGGTGCCCCGATGGCCACAGGCCGTCGGGGCCTTTTTGTAATTATACCAGATCCGGCATCG
>CBDUCD010000233.1:0-4636 GCA_965365535.1 uncultured Rhodothermales bacterium
TGTACGCGGGGTCGCCCTTCGTGAGGTAGCTCCACACGAACACCATCGCCGTGCAGGGCGCCGCGCCGAGCAGGATGGCCCCGGCGACGTACTCGCGTGCCAGCGCGGCGTCGATGAGCGACGCAAACAGGACTTCGAGAAACAGCCACGCGAAGGCGAACATGGTGAAGGGTTTGACGAGCCAGTTCACGACAAGCGTGACGGTGAGCCCCTTCGGGTGCCGCCGCACGCCGAGCACGCTCTTGAAGTCGATCTGGAGCATCATCGGAAAGATCATCGCCCAGATGAGCACCGCCACGGGCAGGTTCACCTGCGCCACGGAGCGCGTCGCGAGTGCTTCGGGCACAGCAGGCACGAGCGCGCCGAGGGCCACGCCGGCGGCGATGCAGAGGGCGACCCACAGGCTGAGGTAGCGCTCGAAAAAGCCGAGATCCTTGTTTTTGCCTTCGCCCTCCGGCGTGCCGTTGGGCGGGGGCGCGTCGGGGGCGGGGCGTCGGTCGGTGCGAGCCGCCGGGGCCTCGGCGGCGGTGTGGAAGTCTGGCATGAGATACGTCTGTTAACAGCAGGCCCGGCCGCGCTGGACGGGCGGGCACGGGGTGTCGGCGTAGGAGCAGAAGACGCAGCAGTCGCCGGTTGAGCCGTCATCGGCTCGCTTCGGGCGGACGACGGCGCCGCACGTAGGGCAGTCCCAGAAAAACTGGCACACGTCCTCAGGCATCGTCGTGCGTGTGGTCGCACCGCAGCCCGGACAGGTAAGCGCCGCGTCGAGACGGAGGTCGGTGTCAGGCATCAACGGGCATGGCGTCATTCCCGGAAACGACCAGCACAAGGCCTCCCCTGTGTGGATCCGGGTTTCCAGGATGATGCTGACGCTGGTCCTGAACGCGGTGTAGATTGAGTATGCTGACGATCCGCCAGGAGCCCTCGCCGGCTTCGGCCATGATCTGCCGCATGGCTTGGTCCCTGTGAAACGTGTCGATGTAGGTGGTGATCTTCTGCATGGCCGGATGGCTCCACCCTCCAGCGGTTCGAGCCGCGGGAAGCGTTGGTGATAGGGTCGAGGTGTTGACGAGGCCGGGTGGTTGATGAGGCTTCTACCGCATGCGCCCCGGAGACCCGCGCGTGACGGCGATGGTGTGAAAGCAAGTCAGGCAACCTGAAGGGCGGCAGCACCGCGCGCGAGCGCCTGCAGCGCGTCCGGTCCGACGGGCTCGTAGGCCGTCATGGGGACGCCGAAGGCGCGCGCGGCATGCTCGCCCACGACAGCGCGCAGCAGCGGCATCTCGGCACGGGCGCGGGCGGCCAGCAGCGGATCCTGCGGCTTGGCAGCGGCGAGGCTCTGGTTGACGACCCACGCGAAGGGCTCGATCCCGGCGCGGCGCAGGTCGGCCTGGAGCATGGCGGCCTCCGCTACCGGCGTCGTCTCGGGCAGCGCCGTGATGAGGAGCTTCGTGTACTCCGGATCCTGGAGACGCATGAGCGGCGTGGTGACCCGGCCCGGCAGGCCGCCCGTATTGCGGGCCACCTCGCGGTGGTAGGCGCCGGTCTGGTCGAGCAGGAGCAGCGTGTGGCCCGTCGGCGCGGTGTCGAGCACGACGAAGCCGCGCGCGGCCTCGCGCACACGCTGCGAGAACGCGTGGAAGACGGCGACCTCCTCGGTACACGGGCTCCGCAGGTCCTCTTCGAGCAGCTTTCGCCCTTCGGCGTCGAGATCCTGGCCTTTCGCGGCAAGGACGTGCTCGGTATAACGGCGCGTCTCTTCACGCGGGTCGATGCGGCTCAGCGTGAGGCCTTCAACTTCGGCTGCGAGTGCGTATTCGAGATGCGCCGCCGGGTCGGTGGTCGAGAGGTGGACGGCGTGGCCGCGCCGGGCGAGTTCGACCGCGACGGCTGCCGCAATTGTCGTCTTTCCGACGCCGCCCTTGCCCATCACCATCACGAGCCCCTTGCCGTCCGCCTCGATCTCGTCCACGAGGTCGGAGAGCGGTGGCAATTCGGGTGCTTCAAACGGGGTGGCCTCCGGCGCGGGCAGCGCCTCGTCTGAGACGAGCGCGCGGAGGACGGCTACGCCGACGAGGTTGTGCGCCTTGAGCGCGGCGGTCTCTATCGGCAGATCCCGCAGCGCTTCGGGAAGGGCATCCATCGCCGCGCGCTGGCGGGCTTCGAGCGCGGCGGCGAGCGGGTCGCCGGGGTCAGTGGCCGTAAACACGCCGTTGACGACGAGGCGCTGGTTCTTCACGCCGAGGGCGGAGAGTTCGGCCGAGGAGCGGGCCGCCTCGGCAAGCGCCGAGCGCTCGGGACGGCTCACGAGCACGAGCGTCGTCTGCTCCCGGTCGCCGAGGGCCGCGACGGCAGCGGCGTACTGCGCGCGCTGCGCCTGGAGCCCGGACGACGGACCGAGGCACGACGCCCCATCGGGGTTCGTGTCGATGAAGTCGCTCCACGCTGCCGGAAGCTGGAGCAGCCGGAGCGTGTGCCCCGTCGGGGCGGTGTCGAAGACGACGTGGTCGAAGTCCCCCACGAGCGCGGGGTCGGTGAGTAGCCGCGTGAACGCGTCGAAGGAGGCAATCTCCGTCGTGCACGCGCCCGAGAGGCTCTCGGTCATCTGCGCGATGGCTTCTTGGGGCAGCACGCCGCGGACGGGCCCCACGACGCGCTCGCGGTAGGCGTCAGCAGCGGCCTCGGGGTCGATGTTGAACGTGGAGAGTCCGGGCACAGCCGGCACTGCCCCGATGGCGTCCGTGACTTCGGCTTCGAGCACCTGGCCGAGATTGGAAGCCGGGTCGGTCGAGACGAGGAGGACGCGCTTCCCGGCATCGGCGAGGGCGACGGCCGTAGCGGTGGCGAGACTCGTCTTGCCTACACCACCCTTTCCGGTGAAGAAGAGGTGCCGCGTGGGGTGTTCGATGGCGCTGAGCATGGTCGCCCGGGGTAAACTGGTCAGCAGCAGCCGGAATCGGGTGCGCAGCAACTGCCCGTAGGCACCACGTCGAGCGTGAAGACGGGCTCCGGCTCCACGGCAGCCAGCGCGGCCAGTTCCGTCTTCGACGGGTAGCGACCGTGGCTCACGACGCGCCCATCTTTCACGACGAGCGGCAGCACGTCCATGCCGAGCGTGTTCACCGCAGCGACGACGGCGGGCTGGGCCGCGAACGAAGCGGGCTCCCGCGCGAGGTTGAACCGCTCCACGGTTACCCCTTCGGCGGCGAGCGCCTTGACGTCGGCGGCGAACTGGACGAGGGCCGCGTCCGGGTCGGGCCCGCAGAGCCCCGTGGAGCAGCACAGGGCGGGTTCATAGATCTTGAGCATGACTTCAGGCGATTTGAAAGGGATCGGACTGCACGAAGGTCTCCTCGACGAAGGCGCGGACGGCCTCACGGACGGCGCGGAAGCTCTCGCGCCGCGCCTCTGGCGTCTCGCCGCCGGGATCGGGGAAAGACTGGTGGAGACGCAGGTGCCGGGCCGGTACGAAGGGGCAGGCTTCCCGCGCCTTGTCGCACACCGTCACGACGAGGTCGAAAGGCCCGTGCGCGGCAAGCACGTCGTCTACGTGATCCGACGTGTGGACGGACAGGTCGAGGCCCACCTCGGCCATCACCGCGGCCGCATCGGGGTGAACACCTGCCGGCGCCGTACCTGCGCTGAAAGCATCGTATCGATTACCGGCCAGGTGGCGCAGCCACGCTTCAGCTATCTGGCTGCGTGCCGCGTTGTGGGTGCAGACGAAGAGGACGGAAGGTTTCATGAGCAGGTAGGGCCGCAGCAGTCACCGGCAGCCGATTCCAGCCCGGCGAAAAAGTCCGCCATTGCCTGCGCCGCCTCGCGCAGCGCGGCCGCGTCGACGCAGTAGCAGGAGCGGGGGCCGTCGACCTCGCCCTGCACGAGGCCGGACGCCTTGAGGGCTTTCAGGTGTTGGCTCACCGTCGCTTGTGCCAGCGGCAGCACGTCTACGACCTGGCCGCAGATGCACGTGCCGCGCTTGGCGAGCGTCTGCAGAATGGCAAGCCGGGCCGGATGGGCGAGGGCCTTGGCGACCTCGGCCAGCGCGGCCAAGTCGGGTTCGAATACGTCGGTTTTGGCGACAGGCATGGGCATGAGAAGCGTAACGCTTGACTTGGTTATCGCAGATGTACGATAATATACGCGGAAAGGCTGGCACGTCAAGCAGCACGTAGGTCTTCACAGGCTGCTCATGAGATAGCCCACGTGGTGGCTTGACGGAAACGCGGTGTAGGTGAGCGCCGCGCCGAGCCCCTTGGCCAGCACGGCGACTGTCTTGGGGTGCGCCTTCGCGGCAACTGCGCCACCCGTCGAGCACGTCGTCGAGGCGCTGCACGATGCGGCTGACGGCGTTTTTGCTGGTGCTGACGCCACTGAGCTTACCTGTGATGGCCTCCACTTTGCGCGTCGAGACGCCAGGTCAGCACCTGATGCAGGTGAATCTCGAAGATTGAGTGTGCGCCGTGCCGGTCGTGCTTCACGCGCACAAGCTGCAGCCGCGCATCCTCGCACGCTGAAGCTGTCGCCTAAAAGGCGAGGGCTTCAACCCTACCAAAGTCAGACAGGGATGAGGTTCGAGATGGGAGGTGGAAAAGCGGCAGAGGGCTCTGATCCCCTACCCTCTCCCCTCCTCGAC
>CBDUCD010000234.1:0-4624 GCA_965365535.1 uncultured Rhodothermales bacterium
GCCCTGCGCACGCCGCCGCCCCCCGATCCCAAAAAGGTCAGGTGGTGAAGCGGCCTACGAGTCCTTCCAGCGCGGCGGCGATGCGGGAGAGGTGCTCGCTGGCTTCCAGGCTTTGCGCTGCCGCCGCCGCTGCCGACGACGACGCGTCCGACACGACGCCAATGCTGTCCGCTGCCGCCTCGGTGCCCCGCGCCGCCTCGTTCACGTTGCGCGCAATCTCACTCGTCACGAGGGCCTGCTCCTCCATCGCCCCCGCCACGACGGCGTTGATGTCGCTCAGACGGCCCACGACGCCCGCCATCTCGCGGATGCCGCCCATCGCCTCGTCCACCTGGCGCTGCACGCCGTGGATTTTGGCGGCGATTTCCTGGGTAGCCGCTGCCGTCTGCGTGGCCAGCTGCCCCACCTCGTGGGCCACGACCTCGAAGCCGCGCCCGGCGGCGCCGGCGCGGGCCGCCTCGATGGTCGCGTTGAGGGCCAGCAGGTTGGTCTGCCGCGCAATCGTCGTGATGAGTTGCACCACGGCGCCGATCTCGTCCGAGCGCTGCGCCAGCGCGTCCATGACGCCCACGGTCTGGGCGGCGGCGCGGGCGGCTTCCTGGCCCACCTGCTGCGCCTCGCGGAGCTGCTGGCTGATGTCGCGGATGTTGGTGGACATCTCCTCGGCGGCAACGGCCACGGTCTGCACGTTCTGACCGGCCTGCAACGAAGCCGCCGACGCGCTCAGCACCTGCCGCGATGCCTCGTCGGCGGCGCCGGCGAGGGCGTGGCTCGTCGTGCGGATCTGCGTGCTCGACGTGGCAATGGCGCCCGACGTGTCGCGGATCTGGGCCATGACGCCGCGCAGCGCCGCCGTCGTGCTGTTGAGGTTGCGTTGCAGGTGGGCGTACACGCCGTCGTACGTGCCGTCGAGGTGGCACGTGAAGTCGCCCCTTTCAAGCTGTTCGAGGACGTCGCTGGCGCGCCCGAGGGCCTCGGTCTTGGCCTTCATCTGCGCCGAGGCGGTGTTGATGGTGCGGGCGCCCGTCTGGAAGGTGCCCAGCATCCCGCGTTCGAGAAAGTGGCGGTGGAAGCGGCCCTCGCCCGCCGCCGTGAGGGCCGCGGTGGACTCGCGGACGTACGCGTCCGTCAGGTCGAGCAGGTGGTTGATGGCCCGCGCCACCTCGCCCGTAGCGCTGTCCGGGTGCGGCCCGCGCAGGCGCGGCTCCAGGTTGCCCACCGCCGCCGCCCGGCACACCTCGACGATGGCCTGGAGGGCCTGTTGCTGCGCGTCGCGCTCGGCGCGGAGTTGGCTGTTTTCGCGCGCCTGGGGTAGCCTTTCGGCCAGGCGTTGCAGCAGTTGCTTGAACATGGAAGCGGGGACGATGGAGGAAAAGGGGCGTCAGAGCGACCAGACGAACTCGTCGTAGGTCTGCCCGGCCTGGGCCAGAATGCGGTCGAGTTCGCCCAGGCCCGCCTTTACCGCGTCCTGCTTTTGCGGGTAGCGCGCCTCCACGCCGCGTAGCTGGGCGTAGAGCCCCTCGGCCACGGCCACCCCGTGGGCGCTGGCGGTGCGGCGATTCGAGTGGTGCCCCACGATGCGCCCCCCATCGCCCCACGTGGGCGTGACGTGGGCGAAAACCCAGTAGTGGTCGCCATTTTTGCACAGGTTGACGACGTACGCGAACAGCTCGTGCCCGCTTTCGAGGGTGTCCCAGAGCAGCTTGTAGATGCAGCGCGGCATGTCCGGGTGGCGGATGATGCTGTGCGCGGCGCCCATGAGTTCGGCCTCGCTGTAGCCCGACACGTCCACGAACACGCTGTTGACGTAGGTGATGCGGCCCTTCGGGTCGGTTTTGCTGACGATGATCTGGTCGTCGGGGAAAAGGCGCTGCTTTCCGGTAGGCACAAGGGCGAGGCGCGACATGGGGCTCAATAGGAGGTGCACGACAGGTATCGGTAGATGCCCTTCAGGGCTTTAGCGCCCGTCTATGAATGGGTCAAGGGGATGTCCGCCTGTCCCCTCTCCCCAAGGGAGAGGGTTAGGGTGAGGGGGAAAGTGCTCATTTCGTTCGCAGCGCCCGGGACGGCCTGAAAAGCCCCCTCACCCCGGCCCTCTCCCGCCAGGGGAGAGGGGGTCGAAAGTGCCTTTACAGACCGTCCCTTAGCGCCCGCGTACCGACCCGGGCCGGTTTCGCCGCTGCCGGCTGCGCGCGGCCGGCGTTGGGGAATGCGGCGCGTGTGGTAACAAAAAGGCGCCGCACATCTTGCCTCACCCCATTGTGACAGCGGGCTGGCATCCCGTACAGGCGACACTCGTAGCCACCTTCCCCAAACCCCGTCACGCCTGTGCAAACGCTTGCCTACTTTTCCGGTCCGTGGCAGGAGTCCGACCGCCAGTCCATTCTCGACGTGCTCGAAACCATTGACCGGGCGGCCAATGCCGACGTGCCGCTCGTGCAGCGGTGGACGTGCAACCTGTACCCGTCCGAGCACGGCGCCGTATTCACGGCGGCGCGCCACGGCGTCAGCCGCCTCATCACGGCGCGCACCGCCGACGAACTGGGCGAGCGGCTTCGGGCGGCGGCGCAGCCCGCCCTCGCCGCCTGACGGGCACGCGGGCGCGGTAGTTTGGGGCGTTCTTCCCCCACCCGCCATGCCCGCCCCCGACGCCTTCGACGCCTTTTACCGCCCGAACCCGGCCTTCCGCCTGGCGGGCCTCGACGAGGCGGGACGCGGCTGCCTGGCGGGGCCGGTCGTGGCCGCCGCCGTCGTTCTGCCGCCCGGCGCCGTGCTGCCCGGCGTGGGCGACAGCAAAACCCTGTCGGCGGCCCGCCGCGAAGCGGCTTTCGCGGCTATCGGGCGCGCGGCCCTCGCCGTGGGCGTGGGCCTGTGCTCGCCTGCGGAAATAGACCGCCTCAACATCCTGTGGGCTTCGATGGAGGCCATGCGCCGCGCCCTGGCCGCCCTCGCCCTCCCGCCCGACCGCGCCCTCGTGGACGGCAACCGCGTGCCGCCCGGGCTGGACTGCCCGGCCACGGCCATCGTCAGGGGCGACGCGCAGAGCCTGTGCATCGGCGCGGCTTCCATCGTCGCCAAAGTCACGCGCGACCGGCTCATGGACGGGCTGGACGCGGCCTTTCCCCAATACGGCTGGCGGCAGAACAAGGGCTACCCCACGGCGGCGCACTACGCGGCCCTTGCCCTCCACGGCGCGTCGCCGCACCACCGGCAGTCGTTCCGGCTGGCGCGCTGAGGGCGTCACGATCTCCGCAGCGCCCGCGCCACGGCCTCGACGGCCTGGCCCACGCTCAGCTTTTCGACGGGCACGGTGAGGTGGGCGCGGCGGTAGATGGGCTCGCGGGCGTCGAGCAGCGCCCCGGCGCGGGCGCGCAGCGCCGGGGCGGAAAGGCGCGTGCCGTCGGGGGCGAGCAGCAGGGGGCGCGGCGCGCTCAGGTGCAGCAGCCGCTCGACGAGGGCGTCGGGGCGGAGGGCGAGGTACACGACCGTCCCGTGGCGCAGCGCCCAGTCCATGCCGTCGGCGTGGGCGAGGGCGCCGCCGCCCGTGGCCACCACGAGGCCGGTTTTCAGGGCCGTGGCGTGCAGCGCCTCCCTTTCGAGGGCGCGGAAAGCGGCCTCGCCGTGCGCGGCGAAAAACGCCTGGACAGACTGCCCGGCCTTTTCGGCGACCGTCGCGTCCAGGTCCTCGAAGGCGTAGCCCAGCACGTTTGCCAGAATGGCCCCGACGGTGCTTTTGCCGCTTCCCATGAAGCCGGTCAGGTAGATGCGGGTGGGGGGCACGGGCGAACTCGGATGGGAGGCGGCAAGTTAGGCCCCCGCACCCCACCACCGCCCGCTCCCTTTCCGCGCCCATGCCCACCGTTCGGATGCTGCTCGAATACGACGGCGCGGCGTTTTCGGGATGGCAGGTGCAGCCCGGGCGCCGCACCGTTCAGGGCGTGCTCGAAGGGGCGCTTGCCACGCTTTTCAAAACCTCCATCGCCCTCGTGGGCTCGGGGCGGACGGACGCCGGCGTCCACGCGCGCGGGCAGGTGGCGCACGCCCGGCTGCCCGAGGGGGCGAACCTGGCGCGCTTGCAGCAGGCGCTGGGCGGCATCGCCGGGCCGGACGTGGCGGTGCTGGCCGTCGAAATCGCCCCGGACGATTTCCACGCCCGCTACGACGCCTGCCGCCGCCGCTACCATTACCACGTCTCGACGGCGCCCCGCGCCCTCGACCGCCGGTGCCGCGTGCTGCTCCGCCCCGCACCCGACTTCGACGCGATGAACGACGCCGCCCGCGTGCTGCTGGGCCGCCACCACTTCGGCGCCTTCTGCCGCGCCCGGTCCGACACCGAAAACCGCGTCTGCACCGTCGAGGAGGCCATCTGGCAGCCCGAGGCGCGGCCCGGCGACTGGCGCTTCCAGATTGCTGCCGACCGCTTTCTGCACGGCATGGTGCGCGCCATCGTGGGCACGCTCGTGGAGGTGGGGCGCGGCAAGCGCGACGCCGCCCTGCTCGCCGCCGCCCTCGCCTCGCAGGACCGGCGGCAGGCCGGCGCCGCCGCCCCCGCCCACGGCCTCGTCCTCGAACGGGTGGACTACCCCCTGCCCGTTTTCGCCGACTTCGCGCGCTGACACCCTCC
>CBDUCD010000235.1:0-4597 GCA_965365535.1 uncultured Rhodothermales bacterium
GAAACGCCCGCCGAGCCCGTCGTCATAGCGTCAGGCGCACCGCCCACGCGAGCGTAAAGGGCAGCAGGTAGCGGTTTTCGGGGCGCAGCAGGCCCGTTTCGGCGTAGTACGCCGCGTCGCCCACGAGCTGGCGCTCGGCCACGTTGCGGCGCCCGAGCACGTTGATGGCGTCGAGGCGGTACTGCACCTGGGCGCCGCCCAGCGGAACGGTGAGGGCCGCGCCCAGGTCGAGGCGGTGGTAGGGCGGCAGCGTGTTGGCCTCGGGCGCGTCGAGGTGGTAGGCCGCCACGTGGCGCTCCACCACGTCGCGCAGCGCGGGCGCGAGGGTGCTCGTGGACAGGCGCGAGGCGGCGAGGTAGTCGTAGTACGCCTGACGGAACGCCCACGCGCGGCCCCACACGCTTTCCCAGCGCGCCACGAGGGCCACGCGCCGCACCGGCTCCACGTCGGCGGCGAGGGTGAAGCGCCAGGGTTCGTTCCACGGCACGACGTAGTAGTTGCCGCCGAAAAGGGCCGTGCCGCGCTCGACGTGCGAGCGCTCCAGGCCCATCCGCACGCGGTTGCGCCTCCACTGCTTTTCGAGGCGCCCGCCCACGCCCCACGCGAAGCCCTCGCCGCCCGTGAGAAAACCGGCCTGCCCCACCCGGCCCACGGGCGCGGCGTAGTCTATGGTGTAGAGCTGAAGCTGGTGCTTGTGGTAGCCGTCGAGGTTGGCCGTCCAGCCGCGCCCGGCGTGGTATTCCACCTCGGCCGAGTAGTGCTCGGCACGCGGCGGCTGCACGCTGCCGTCCATCGCCATCCACACGCGCGAGGTGGACACGAGCGCCCGCGACGACGGCGAGCTGATCTGGTACTGGCCCACGAACTGCTCGTAAAGCCCTGCCCCCAGCCGGATGGCAAGCTGGCCCAGCCGCCCGCGCGGCGAGTCGTAGCGGATCGAGACGCGCGGCTCGGGGTAGATTTTGTCGCTGCTTTTGAGGTACGTGGCGCGGAAGCCCAGCTCGGCCTGGATCTGCGGCAGCGGGCGCGCCCGGATGGTGGCAAAGCTGGCCAGGCGCCACGCGCGCGACAGGTGGGCGATAGGCGTGCCGCCCACGCTGCGCACGTTGAAGCGGTCGAAGGCGACCGTCGGCGCGCCGCCCACTTCGACGAGCACGCCGGGGAGGGGGCTGTAGTCGAGGCGCCCTTCCGCCGCCGTCTCCACGATGAGGTTGCCGTCGCGGGCCATCTCGACACCATTCTGCTGGCCAACGGCGTAGTCGTGGCGCTGCTCGGCGCGGCTCGTGCGCACCTGCGCGTGGGCGTACAGGCTTTTGTTGAGCACGGTCGTAAAGCGCGCCTGGCCCATGTAGGTGTCCCACGTGAACCGGTCGCCATAGGGCGTGGCCGGGGCGTCGAGGCGTCGCTGCCCCGCGTAGCCCGACACGTGGAGGCGCGAAAGCGCGCCCAGGTCCACCTGGTAGGCGCCGTGCAGGTCGCGGAAGCCCACGTCGGGCGTGCCGCCGCTGCGGTCGGCGTCGAGAAAAGGGGCGAGGGGGTCGCCGCCGTCGGCGGGCGGAGGCGAGAAGATGGCGCGCAGAAACGTGTCGCCCCGGTTCCACTGGCGCAGAAACGACGCCGCCGACTGGAGGCGGTAGTGGCTCCACAGGCCCTCGCGGCCCGTCAGCATCAGCCTTCCCGTGCGCGGCGTGCCGGCGAGCAGGCGCAGGTTGAGGCTGAGGGCGTCGAGCTGGGCATCCACGCGGGCGGGCGGGCCGGGATAGACGGCCTGCGTGGCCTCGACGACGCCGACCGTGTTGCTGCCCGGCTGCACGCCGAAGCCCGCGCGCTGCACCTCGATCTGCCCGATGGCAAAGGGGCTCAGCGGCCCCACGAGGCCCAGCAGGATGGGCGGCATGAACAGCATGGCGCCGTCCAGGCGCAGGTCGTGCTCGCCCGCCGCGCCGCCCTGCACGTGCACGTCCGCCGTCGCGTTGCCGATGCGGACGCCCGGCAGCTCGGCCATGCGCTGCACCACGTCCGGCACGGCGAGGCCCGCGCCCGCCAGCGTCGAAAAGTCGGTGGCAGACGCAAAGCCCCGCTCGTCCCGCGCGCCCAGCCCATCCACCACGATGGGCACGATGGGCAGCGGCAGGGGTTCGAGGCGCACGTCGCGCTGTGCGACGGCGGCGGCCTGGACGTGGACGGTTTCGGTGTGGGGCTGGTAGCCCACGTACGTGACGCGCAGTTCGTACGTGCCCGGCAGCAGGCGCGGAAACGCGTACTGCCCGGCGGCGCCCGTGGCCGTGCCCGTGCCCTCCTGCAACACGACGCTGGCCAGCGCGAGCGGGCGCCCCGTCTGGGCGTCGAACACGCGGCCCGAGAGCACGCCGCGCGGCACGACGCCCTCCTTTTCGGGCGTCAGCACGTAGGTGCCGTTGGAAAGGCGGTAATAGTCCAGCCCCGTGCCGCCCAGCATGCACCGCAGCGCCTCCTCGGCGGCAGCGTCGCGGGTGACGCAGTAGGCAAAGCGCCCGCGCACCAGCTCGGGCGAGTAGGCGAGGTCGAGCTGCGTGCGCTCGACGAGTTGCGCGAGGGCGTCGGCCAGGGCGGTGCCGCGCAGCACGAGCGTCACGCGGGGCACGGGCTGGGCGCCGGCACGAGGCGCTCCCAGGCACAGGAGCACACCGGCCAGCAACAGCCGGAGAAAAGGGCGAGCCATCAAAACGCGGGGGGATATCTCCAAAAGCTACGGCACCCCGGCGCGGCGCGCCCACGGGACGCGCGCAATTGCCCTCAGGGCTGTAAGATTCAGGGCTGGAAGATTTCGTAGCCCTCGCCTGCCCGCCGGAAGCCCAGTCCGAGAGGCGCGCAGATGCTCTGCATCACGTCGGCGAGGGCAAGCGGGCCGTGCCGCGTGATGGTCAGCCGGGCCTCCCGGAGCGCGGGCGGCACCGCGACGGGCACGCCAAACAGCGCCTCCACCTCGCCGGCGACCAGGGCGAGGGGCGCGTCGCTGAAGGCGAACACGGCGCGGGGCGACTGGGGCTGGGCGCGCACGAGGGGCGCCCGTCCGGGCCGCGCCACGGTCTGCTCGCCCGGCGCCAGTTCGACCGGCGGCGCGCCCGGCGCCTCGACGGCCACGCGCCCCCGCGCCACGACGACGCGCGTGGCACTGCCCCGCTCGTCGCGGATGGTGAACTGCGTGCCCAGCACCGTCACGCGGGCGTGCGGCGCCTGGACGGTAAACGGGTGCGCCGCGTCGGGCACCACGCTGAAGGTGGCCGTACCCGTGAGGGCAAAAGCGCGCCCACTGCCCGGGCGGCGCGTCAGCACGGCCCCCGGCGCCAGCACCGCCGCCGAGCCGTCGGGCAGCAGCACGCGCGTGGCCGTGGCGCCGCCGTGCCAAGACTGGGGCGCGGGCGCCACGAGCGCGTACGTGCCTGCGGCTGCCACGAGCAGGGCGGCCAGGGCCCCCGCGAGCGCCAGCCGGCGCCGCCGCATGGCAGGCGGACGTGCCGCGCGCCGGGCGGGGGCGCCCGCGTGCTGCTGCAAAACCGCCCACGTCTGCGCCTTGCGGTGGGCGAGGGGGGCGGGCGCCGGGGGCGGCGCGGCCAGGCGCCACGTGGCTTCGAGGGCCGCGCGTTCGGCAGGCGGCAGCGCCGCGAGGGCGTCCGCAACGTCCGGAGGAGGGGCGTCAGAGCTGGCGGGCGAGGTCGGGGTCATGGTGGTGGAGCTTTTGCCGCAACGTCTGCAGCGCCAGCACGATGTGGTTGTTGACGGTTTTGGGCGCCAGGTGCATCACGAGGGCGATTTCTTCGTGGGTGAGGCCCTCGTAGCGGCTGAGGCGGAACGCCTCCTGCTGGCGCGGCGGCAGCGCGTCCACCCAGCAGCGGATACAGATTTCGAGGCGGCTGGCGTCCAGCGTGTCGGGCGCGTCGAAGGAAAAGGCGCCTTCCAGGCCCGCAAGCGGCGCGTGCTGGTGGCGCTGCTGCGCCCTGATGTGGTTGAGGGCGAGGTTGCGCGCCATCCGGTAGAGCAGGGCCTTGAGCGAGCGGTGCGGGTCGAGGCGGCGGCGCACCTGCCAGAGCTTCAGGTACACCTCCTGCAACACGTCGCTGGCCGCCTCGCCGTCGCGCGTGTAGTACCAGACGTAGCGGTGGAGCGTGTCGTAGGTGTGGTGGTAAAGGCTGCGAAACCCCTCGGCATCCCCCGACCGGAGCTGGCGGCTCCAGGTGGCAAACTGCTCGGCAGGAAGGGCGCGCATGGGCATCTGGAGGAGATACAGCGGGGGCACGGGCGGTACCCAACGCCGCAGCGGCGCCCAGGGTCGCAGCGGGCCGGGAAGGGAACTCGCCCCAGCGGGCTTTCATTCTTCGGCCTCACAGATTTCCCGACGGAAGCCCCGGCGCACCCGTCACGACTCAACGGAGCACGGGCTTGGCTGCTACACGCGTGGAACAGGAGAGAATCCGCAATTTCTGCATTATCGCCCACATCGACCACGGCAAAAGCACGCTGGCCGACCGGCTTCTCGAAACCACGGGCACCCTCGCGCAGCGCGACATGCAGGACCAGGTGCTCGACTCGATGGACCTGGAGCGCGAGCGCGGCATCA
>CBDUCD010000236.1:0-4596 GCA_965365535.1 uncultured Rhodothermales bacterium
GGACGCGCGGCGCCTATACCGCCGCCCTCGACACGCTGCTGGCGATACCCGCGCGCTACCCCGCCACGCCCGTCGCGCCCAAAGCCCTGTTCGCCGCCGGCACCCTCGTGCTCGAATGGGCCGCCCGCGACTCGCTCGACCCGGCGGCGCTGCCGCTGCCGGCCTCCCGCGCCCGCCTCGTCGGCGCCGGGCTGCTGGCCCCCACCGACACGCTGGCCCGCGCCGCCGACGTTTCTGCCGACACGCTGGGCGCGCTTGCCCCCGTCGCCGCCGACACCGCTGCCGCCGTGTACGCCGCCGACGTGTTCCGGCACGTGCAGCAGCACTACCCGGGCACGCCCTACGCCGCCCAGGCCGCGCTGCGCGCCGAGGCGCTGGCCGCCCTCCAGCCCCAGCCGCCCGGCGACGCTGCCGCCGCCGACACGCTCGCGGCACCGGAAAGCCTCGCGCCCGGCGTGCCGGCGCCCGCCGAGACGCCCCCCAACCCCGAGGACGCCCCACCGCGCCGTATGCTGCCCACCCCCGACGCGGCGCAGCCCGCGCCCGACGCGGAAACGACGCCCCCCGAAGCTGCGCCTGCCGACACAGTGGCAGCCGAGGCGCTAGAAGAACCCGCTGACGCCGACGCCCAGGCCGACCCCCTCCAGGGCAACGCGCCTATCGTGGCGCCGGGGTACACCCTCGTCGTGGGCAGCGTGCCCACGCTCGAGGAAGCCGAGGCCCTTGCCGAGTCGTTTCGCGGGCAGGGCCTCAGGGCCGACGTGCTGGCGCAGCGCGGCGCAAACGGACGCCTGCGCGTGGGCGTCGGGCACTTCGAGCGCGCCGCCCACGCCCGCGCGGCGATGGCCTCGCTCAAAGGCGCCATCCCCGCCGATAGCTGGGTGCTCAAACTCCAGTAAAATCGGGACATAAGGGCGGCAGTCAGTCCCCCCGGCGGCGGCCCGAAAAGAGGAACAAGGCCCTGTACGGCAGGTTCGGCCCCTCTGCGCTGCGGCGCCCGCATCCCCTTGCACCGCCCCGCGACAAGCAGCTCGATGGCGCCTCTGGAGGCTCCGTTTTATCTGGATTATCTACACGACTATGGCGCTGGACGAGCGCAATACGCCGACGCCTGAACGCCCTCCGAGCACGCCCCGCGGCTCGCGGCTTCCCGAGCGTCGCCCCCGGTTTACGTTCTGGCTTTACCTCGCCGCGCTGGTCGCCATCATCGCGCACGCCTTCGTGTTCTGGGGCGGGCAGCGGACGGCGGCGGTGCCCTACAGCAAATTCCTCAACCAGGTAGATTCAGGCTACGTCGAGGAAGTCAGCGTCGTCAACAACCAGCGCGTCGAAGGCACCTACACCCAGTCCGCCGTGGACGGGAAACACGTCGAGGTGCCGCCGCCGCGCCAGGACCTGTTCAGCCGCGCCCCGGCGCAGCCGCGCAGCTTTACCACCACCAAGCCCGAAGACCACGACCTGACGGATTTTCTGCGCCGCTACAACACGCGCGCAGACTCTGCCGGCCTGTCAACCGTCGAGTTCGGGGCGCGGCAGGAAGAAAACGTCTTTGGCGGCCTGCTGGCCTGGATGCTGCCCCTGCTGCTCATCGTGGGGCTGTGGGTGTTTTTCATGCGCCGCCTCAACCCCGGCTCCCAGGTGCTCAACATCGGCAAAAACAAGGCCGTCCTGTTCGACGCGATGGGCGACCACAAGATCACGTTCAAAGACGTGGCCGGGCTGACGGAGGCGAAAGAGGAAGTGGTCGAGGTGGTCGAGTTTCTCAAGAACCCCAAGAAGTTTACCAAGCTGGGCGGCAAGCTGCCCAAGGGCGTCCTCCTCGTCGGGCCGCCGGGCACGGGCAAGACGCTGCTGGCCAAAGCCGTCGCCGGCGAGGCAGGCACGCCGTTTTTCTCGCTTTCGGGCTCGGACTTTGTCGAGATGTTCGTGGGCGTGGGCGCCGCCCGCGTGCGCGACCTGTTCCGGCAGGCCAAGGAAAAAGCCCCCTGCATCATCTTTATCGACGAGATAGACGCCATCGGGCGCTCGCGTGGCAAGGGCATGATGATGGGCTCGAACGACGAGCGCGAAAACACGCTCAACCAGCTCCTCGTCGAGATGGACGGTTTCAACACCGACAAGGGCGTCATCATCATGGCGGCCACCAACCGCCCCGACGTGCTCGACACGGCCCTGCTGCGCCCGGGCCGCTTCGACCGCCAGATTCTCATCGACAAGCCCGACCGCCGCGAGCGCGCCGAGATTTTCCGCGTCCACACGCGCAACCTCATCGTCGCCGACGACGTGGCCCTCGAGGTGCTGGCCAGCCAGACGCCGGGCTTTGCCGGCGCCGAAATCGCCAACGTGTGCAACGAAGCCGCCCTCCTGGCCGCCCGCCTCAACCGCGACGCGGTCACGATGGAGGACTTCGAGCACGCCATTGACCGCGTCATCGCCGGGCTGGAAAAGAAAAACAAGATCATCTCGCCCGAGGAACGCAAAATCGTGGCCTACCACGAGGCCGGCCACGCCATTGCCGGCTGGTTTTTGCAGCACACCGACCCCGTCGTCAAGGTGTCCATCGTGCCGCGCGGGCTGGCCGCGCTGGGCTACGCGCAGTACCTGCCCGACGAGCGCTACCTGTACACGAAGGAAGCCCTCGTGGACCGCATGACGATGGCCATTGGCGGGCGCGTGGCCGAGGAAATCGTCTTCGGGCGCATCACGACGGGCGCGCAGAACGACCTGGAGCGCATCACGGCGATGGCGTACGCGATGGTGGTGGACTACGGCATGAGCGAGAAAATCGGCTACATCAGCTACAACATGTCGGGCCGCTCTGCCGAGGGGCCGATGTTCGACAAGCCGTATTCCGACGCCACGGCCCGCCTCATTGACGAGGAAGTCAAGCGCATCATCGAGGGGGTGCGGCAGCGCGCCCGCACGCTGATCGAGGAAAAGCGCGCCAGCCTCGAAGCCATGGCCGAGGCGCTGCTGCGCAAAGAAGTGCTTGGCCCCCGCGACCTCGTCGAACTGCTCGGGCCGCGCCCCTACGGCGACTACGTGGTGGCGGGCGACGGCAGCCTGCGCGAGCTTTCCGAAGCCGGCGCTGCGGCCCCCGAGGACGGCGCCGGCTGACGGGCGGCGTGCCTGCCGGCGGCTATTTACCATTTCTTAGCCGAAGGCGCAGAACCCCCTCTGGCCCCGCATTTATATTACGTTGCTATGCCAAAAAGGGCGGTGCCATTTCGGGCGCCGCCTTTTGTGTCCTGAGCAGATCCCATTCCAACCGTGCCAACGATCCAGCAGCTCGTCCGCAAAGGACGCCACCCCAAGACCCAGAAGACCAAGTCGCCCGCGTTGCAGTCCAACCCGCAGCGGCGCGGCGTCTGCACGCGCGTTTACACGACGACGCCCAAAAAGCCCAACTCGGCGCTGCGTAAGGTGGCCAAGGTGCGGCTGACGAACGGCATCGAAGTCATCGCCTACATCCCGGGCGAGGGGCACAACCTGCAGGAGCACTCCATCGTGCTCGTGCGCGGCGGGCGCGTCAAGGACCTGCCGGGCGTCAAGTACCACATCGTGCGCGGCGCGCTCGACTCGGCGGGCGTCAACGGCCGCCTCAAGTCGCGCTCCAAGTACGGCGCCAAGCGGCCCAAGGCCGGCCAGGTCGCCGCTGCCGCCAAGAAGAAGAAATAACCAGTCCACCGGACGTTTCAGGATCAGACCATGCGTAGAAAAAGCGCCGACAAGCGTATTCCCACGCCCGACCCGCTCTACAACGACGTGCTCGTGGCGCGCTTCGTCAACAGCGTGATGGAGAGCGGCAAAAAGAGCACCGCGCAGCGCCTCGTGTACGACGCCTTTGAAACCGTGCAGGAGCGCACGGGCGAGGAAGGCGTCGAGGTCTTCAAAAAGGCCGTCAACAACGTCGCGCCGCTTGCCGAGGTGCGCAGCCGGCGCGTGGGTGGCGCCACGTACCAGGTGCCCATCGAGGTGCGCCCCGAGCGCCGCACGGCGCTTGCCTTCCGCTGGCTCATCCAGTACGCCCGCAGCCGCAACGACAAAAGCATGGCCGCCCGGCTGGCCGCCGAACTCCAGGCTGCCGCCCGCGGCGAAGGCGGCGCCGTCAAGAAAAAGGACGACACCCACCGCATGGCAGAAGCCAACAAGGCGTTTTCGCACTTCCGCTTCTAGTCTCCCGGCGCAGGCCGTGGGCGTAGCGCGCCTCCCGCCGCGCCCCCACGCCGCGCCTTCTATACCGACCTTTTATGGCCACCCAGAATTACGCGCTCGAACGCCTCCGCAACATCGGCATCTCGGCCCACATTGATGCCGGGAAGACGACGACGACGGAGCGCATCCTCTACTACACGGGCAAGCTGCACCGCATGGGCGAAGTCCATGAAGGCGGCGCCACGATGGACTGGATGGAGCAGGAAAAAGAGCGCGGCATCACCATTACGAGCGCCGCGACGACCTGCTTCTGGAACGAGCACCGCATCAACATCATCGACACGCCCGGCCACGTGGACTTCACCGTCGAGGTGGAGCGTGCGCTGCGCGTGCTCGACGGCGCCGTGGCGCTGTTCTGCTCCGTCGGCGGCGTCGAGCCGC
>CBDUCD010000237.1:0-4561 GCA_965365535.1 uncultured Rhodothermales bacterium
CGCCGCGCACCTGGTCGTAGGTGACGGAGAAGTGCTCCTGCAGAATCTGCGCGGCGAGGTTTTCGTCGTCGCGCAGCAGGCTCAGCAGCAGGTGTTCGGTGCCGATGACGTCGCTCTTGTAAAGCCGGGCTTCGAGGTAGGTGATTTTGAGCACCTTTTCGGCCTGCTTCGTGAGCGGGATGTTGCCCGTCGGGGCCGCCCCGCCGACAGAGCGGACGGTGTCCTCGACGGCGCGTTTGAGGCGGTCGAGTTCGACGCCCAGGTTGCGCAGAATCTTGACGGCGATGCCTTCGCCCTCGCGGATGATGCCGAGCAAAAGGTGTTCGGTGCCGATGTAGTCGTGGCCCAGCCGAACGGCTTCCTCGCGGCTGAGGCCGATTACGTCGCGCACGCGGTTGGAGAAGTTTCCTTCCATGCAGGGGGCGCCTGCCCGGGCAGGCGTGGTTAAGGGCGACGGGGAAACGGGCAAACGCCGCGCCTCACCCGGTTCGCGTGATGAAATGTCAGGCGGCAAAGCTCGACCCGCAGCCGCAGGTCGAGGTCGCGTTGGGGTTGTCGAAGGTGAAGCCGCGCGCGTCGAGGCCGTCGTGGTAGTCCACCTGCGTGCCCATCAGGTAGAGTCCCTGCCGGCGGTCCATGTAAACGGTGATGCCGTCGAGCTCGAAGGCGAGGTCGTGCTCGCGCTTTTTGTCGAAGCCGAGGATGTAGCTCATCCCCGAGCAGCCGCCGCCTTTGACGCCCACGCGCAGGCCGTAGCCCTCGGGGATGTCTTTGGTCGCCATGATGGCGCGGACGGCCTCGGCGGCACGCGCCGAGAGGTGGACGGGGGCTTCGGGGGAGAGGGTGGCGGCCATGTGCAGCAGCGGAAAAAGGCGTGCGGAAGGGGGCCGAAGTCTGGAAAAGCCTTCCAGTTACGGGCCTTTCCTGAACGTGGCCCCGGGCAGGGCCGTTCCCCTCAGCCGAACAGCGTCGGCGTGCCGCTGCGGGCGGCGAGGGTTTCGAGGATGCGCCGGTTGGCGCGCGGAAAGGCCAGCTCGCCCAGCGCCTCGGGCGCCACCCACCGCAGCGCCAGCCCCTGCGCCGAACGGGGTTCGCCCGCCACCAGCCGGCACGCAAAGGCGTGGAGCGTGACCTTGAAATGCGTGTAGGCGTGGTCCACGCGCGCCACCCGCTCGCCCACCGCCACCTCGACGCCCAGCTCCTCGCGGAACTCGCGGGCGCACGCCTCGCCAGGCGTTTCGCCCCCTTCGATTTTGCCGCCCGGAAACTCCCACAAACCGCCCAGCAGCCCGTTTTCGGCGCGTCGCTGCACCAGCAGCCGCCCCGAAGCGTCGCGCAGCAGCCCCACGGCGACGGGCACGTGGGGCGTGGGCGCCTTTTTCGCCACGACGGGAAACGCTGCCGGCGTGCCGAGGGCAAACGCCTGGCAGACGCCCCGCAGCGGGCAGCGCGGGCAGTCGGGGGCGGCGGGCAGGCAGACGCGGGCGCCCAGCTCCATCACGGCCTGGTTGGCGTCGCCGGGGTGTTCGGCATCGAGGAGGGCGTCGGCGGTGGCCTGGAGGTGGCGGCGCGTGGCGGGGCGCGATGTATCGTCCGGCAGGGCAAAAACGCGTGCCAGCACCCGGATCACGTTTCCGTCGAGCACGGCGTAAGGCTGGCCGAAGGCGATGGAGAGGACGGCGGCGGCGGTGTACGGCCCCACGCCCGGCAGCGCCCGGAAGGCGTCGTAGTCGCGCGGAATCTGGCCGCCATACCGTTCGGCGACCTGCTGGGCGGCGCGGTGCAGGTTGCGGGCGCGGGCGTAATACCCCAGCCCCTCCCAGCACAGCAGCACGCGGTCGAGCGGGGCGGCGGCGAGGGCTTGGACGGTGGGAAACGCCTCGACGAAGCGCCTGAAAAAAGGCGTCGCCTGGTCCACGCGCGTCTGCTGGAGCATGATCTCGGACACCCACACGAAGTAGGGGTCGGGATGGTCGCGCCACGGCATCGCGCGGCGGTGGGCGCGGTACCACGCGAGCAGATCCTGGTGGAACGCCGCGCGCGTGGCGGCAAGGGCGGGGGGCTGGGACATGGAGGCGCCCAACGCGGCGCGCGGGGGCACGTTTCGGCCCGGCGGCTCGTTAGGGCGGCACCATGCGCCTCGCCTTTGCCCTCGTCCTGCTGCTTGCCGCCGCGCCCGTCGCGAGGGCGCAGGTGCGGCTCGTGGCCGACGGCGCGCCCGTCGCGTGGGAGGGCGTCGAGACGCCCGCCGCCGACCGCCTCGCCGACGCCCCCGAGGCCGTGCGCCGCCGCCTCGCCCTCGACGGTTTCCCCCTCGCCCGCGTTGACTCGCTGGCAAAGGACACGCTGGGCGTCGTCACGGTTTTCGCGTCGCGGGGGCCTCGCGTGCCCGTCGCGTCGCTCGCCATCACGGGCGCGTCGGCGCTTTCCGAGGCCGCGCTGCTGCCCCTGTTCGACACGCGCCCGGGCCAGCCGCTCGACGCCCAAAAACTCCGCGCCGACATCGCGCGCGTGCTGGCGCGCTACGAGGCCGAGGGGCTGGGGCTGGCGCAAATATCCATTCAGTCCCTCCATCTCGTGCGCGACGAAATGGGCGCGCCGGCGGGGCTGGCCCTCGTGTTGCAGGTGGACGAGGGCCGCGCCGTCGTGCTGCGGGACGTGCTGCTGCCCGACGGCGTGCGCCTTCGCCCGGCCTTTGCCGCCCGCCTGCTGGGCGTGCAACCCGGCAAGCCGCTGCGCCTGTTCAGCGCCGAAACCATCCGGGCGCGACTTGAAGGGTCGGCCCTTTTCGGGCGCGTGGGGCCGCCCCAACTCGTGCTCAACCCCGACGGCACGGCGTCGCTGCGGCTCGACGTGGCCGAGGCGTCGCCGGGCGCCTTCGACCTGGTGCTGGGGCTGCTGCCGCCCGACGGGTCGCGCGCCCGGGCGTCGCTCGTGGGGTCGGGGCAACTCGTGCTGCTGAGTCCGTTCGGGCGGGGGCAGCGCTACGAGGTACGCCTCAACCGGATGCCGGGCCGCCTCAGCCTTTTCGACGCGCAGGCGGGCGTGCCGTACGTGCTGGGCCTGCCGCTGCGCCTGGAAGCCGCGTTCTCGGGCACGCAGCAGGACTCGACGTACGGCGCGCAAAAGTACCGGGCGGGCGCGGCCTTCGGGCAGAACGGGCGCGAGGTCGTGGTCAGCGTCAGCCGCGAGGGCGTGCGTCCCGGCGTCGAGGGGGCGCGCGTGCAGAACGGGCAGCAGCGCGTGGCGCGCTCGCAGGCCACCTTTGCCGGCGTCGGCTTTCGCATCGTGGACGTGGACGCGCCCCTGAGCCCGCGCCGGGGCTACCGCGTCGAGTCGCTGCTGGAGCGCGGCACGCGCCGCCGCAGCCGCAGCGTCGAGACGGGCGGCGCCACCGTACGCGAGCACTCGTCCACGCGGCAGGAGCGGCTGACGCTGTCGGCGCGCCTGTACCGTCCCCTCGGGCGCCGCGCCGTGGCCGTGGCGGGGCTGGACGGCTACGCCCTCCGCAGCCCCCTTTACGAGGAGGCCGAGCTGTTCCGGCTGGGCGGCGCGGCAACGCTGCGCGGCTACGACGAAAGCCGCTTCCGCGCCCGCTACGCCCTCCGCGCCCTTGCCGAAACGCGCCTTTTGCTCGACCGCCTCTCGTACGCCTTCGCCTTTTTCGACGGCGGCTACATAGACCAGCCCGCGGCGCCGGGTGTATCTTCGCTGCGCGGTTTTTACCCCGGCTACGGCATCGGTATGCAGCTTTCGACCGGCATCGGCCTCGTCGTGGCCACGTACGCGGCATCCCCCGAGGCGGGGCTGACGGCGGGCCGCATCCACCTCGGACTTTCGCTCGGCCTGTGACGACGTTTTTCTACGCGCCGCCCACCCAGTTTGCTGGCGGCAAGGTGCGCCTCCCCGCCGACGAAGCCCGCCACGCCCTGCGCGTGCTCCGCCTGGGCGCGGGCGACGAAATCACCGTCGTGGATGGCGAGGGAGGCCGCCACCGCGTCCGCCTCGACGCCGCGGGCCGCGACGACGCCGTGGGGACCGTCCTCGAAACCGTGCGCGTGGCACCGCCCGCGCCCCTGGCGCTGGCGCTGGGCGTGCTCCACCACCGCGACCGCTTCGAGTGGGCCGCCGAGAAAGCCGCCGAGCTGGGCGCCACCCACTTCATCCCCCTGCGCACAACGCGCGCGGCGCCGGGCAAAATGCGCCGCGAGCGACTCGAAAGCATCGCCGTCGCCGCCCTCAAACAGTCGCTCCGCAGCCACCTCATGCAGGTCGAAGGGGAGCAGTCGCTGGACGAAATCCTCGCCCCAACCCGCGAGGGGGACGTACTTATCGCCCACGAAGGGGCCGAGGGGGCGCCCACGCCTGCCGCCGCCTCTGGGCCTGCGCGCCCCACCGTCCTGCTCATCGGCCCCGAAGGCGGCTTCACCGCTGCCGAGGTGGACGCGGCGCGGGCAGCGGGCGCGACGGTCGTCGGGCTCGGCCCGTACCGGCTGCGCGCCGAAACCGCCGCCGCCGCCGCCCTCGCCGACCTGCTGCTGCACCTTCGGTAGCGGTTGGC
>CBDUCD010000238.1:0-4553 GCA_965365535.1 uncultured Rhodothermales bacterium
TCTGGGCGCCCACCTATCCCATCGTGTGGGAGCGCGACAGCCGGGGCTTCTACTATACTAACCCGCACCAGCCATATTCCTACAGGCAAGACGTGCTGCGCTATCGGATCGATGAGCGTGTTTTCGAGCGCGTGCATGACTCAGGAGAGTACCTGACCTTAGTGATCGGTATCAAGGATGCAGACACGCTGGTGGTCGTTTCGAGTGAGCCGGATATGCCAGGGCGCACGCCTGAACGTCCATCGGGTGTTGCGCTCATGACTACCGACGGAGTCATTCATCGCCGCGCCCGGAATCCTGACATGTCTTACGTGTACGATGCCGGAGAGATCAAACAGCAGTTCAACTATCCTATATGGGCTTCGAGCAAAGATAACATACTCGCGGTTTGGTTTGCTCCTAATCCCAGAGCGGGAGCATCTCGAGACTTGATCCACCAAATCATCGTATCTGGACTGGACGAAGAAGAGTCTCGCATATTCGATCTGGGAGACAAGGATGTCTACCGGTACCCTTGCTGGGTGCCTGGCGTCGGCATCGTCGTGGAGGCCAACCGCTATGGCTCAACCGACTGGCGCGAGCGTCGGCTGGAGGTCATCAACCCGGAGACAGGTGCCGTCCGCCCCTTTGCCAACCCGAAGACCTATGGGGCTGCGGGCCTGCGTATGCCCCACGCAGGAAACTGACATCCACCACCGATCACATGGGATGCAGCACGGCGCCCTGCCCGGCGGCGCGGCCCGTGGCCCACGCCCAGAAAAAGTTGTAGCCGCCGATAGGCCCGAAGCAGTCGAGCAGCTCGCCGCACAGGAAAAGGCCCGGGTGCAGGCGGCTTTCGCCCGTGCGCGGATCTACCTCGCCCAGGTCCACGCCGCCGCCCGTGACCTCGGCTTTTTTGTAGCCCTCGTCGCCCGTGACGGGCAGGGGGTAGCGCGTCAGCAGGGCCACCAGGCGGCGGCGCTCGTCGCGGCGGAGTTCGGCGTGCAGGCGGCCCGGGGGTACGCCGGCCTCGCGCAGCAACATTTCGGCCAGCCGGGTGGGCAGGTGCGCCCGCAGCGTCGCGGCCACCAGCCCCATCCCCTCCAGCAGCCGGCGTTCCCACGCGCCCGCGTCGTCATCCGTCCACTGCACCTCGACAGCAGGAAGGGGCTTGCCCGCCGCCCGCGCCTGCGCTACGTGGTGCGAGGCGTCGAGCGTGGCGGGGCCGCTGTAGCCCCGGTGCGTGAACAGGAAGCCACCCCGCGTGCCGAAGCGCGCGGTAGGTACGTGGACGCCCGCGACGAGCGAGAGCCCCGCCAGGTCGGCGTGGACGGCGGGCTGGGCCGTGAGGGGCGTGAGAGCGGGGTAGAGGGGGTGGACGGTGTGGCCCAGCCCGCGCGCCATGCGCAGCCCGTCGCCGTCGGAGCCCGTAGCGGGGACGGACAGCCCGCCCGTCGCCAGCACGACGGCGCGGGCGGCGATGGATTCCCCGCCCTCCAGGCGCACCGTCCAGCCCGCGGCGCCTTTTTCGAGGCCCAGCACGCGGCGGTTCATCCCCACCTCGACGCCCTGCCGGCGGGCATACGCGTAGAGCGCGTCGCGCACGTCCTGCGCCCGCTGCGAGAGGGGGAAAAGCTTGCCCGACTCCTTTTCGAGCACGAGGGGCACGCCCAGCACGCCCTCGAAAAACGCCCGCTGCTCGGCCAGGGGCCACAGCCGCAGCATCCGGCGGAGCACGTGGGGCGACGACGCCGACACGTAGCGCGCTTCGTCCACCACGGACGGCAGCACGTTGCAGCGTCCGCCGCCCGCGACGACGATTTTCTTGCCGCCCTGCCGCGTCCGTTCGAGTAGCACGACGGGGCCGCCGCCCGCCCCCGCGAAGCCCGCCGCCATCAGCCCCGCCGCGCCGCCGCCCACGATTACGACGGGCAAAGGGCTCACGGCTGAAGGGGCGCGCTTTCGGGCGCGGCGCGCTCCTGCTGGCGGCGCAGGCGGCGGGCCACGTCGGCCAGGGAGTCGGCCTGCACGCTTTCGGGCGTGCGGATTTCGGGGTGCCGGATCTCGCCGCCCAGGTGCGCCACCCACCCCATCCACGCCGACAGCGCCAGCGCCACGGCCAGCGTCGCCGCCGGCAGCCACGCGGGCACCGTCCGGCGGAAGCGGATGGCGGCAAACAGCGCCGCCAGCCCCACGAGGGCCCCGCCGATCCACGCCCACTCGGCGGCGTCCTCGTGCCGGTGGATGGTGGTGTGCGAGATGCCGCGCGCCACGTCTTCGAGGACGTGCTCGGCGGGATGGCCCGACAGGTTGGCGGCCACGCCGCCGAGGGCGCCCACCACGAGCAGCACGAGGGCCGCGTGCACGAGTCCGTCGCGCTTCCACACCAGCGACAGCGCCGCCAGCACGACGGCGCAAACCGGCGCCAGCACAGGCACGTGGTTGACGAGCAGGTGGATCTGGGCGGCGTTGGGCATGGCGGCGGCAGGTGGGTGCGGGCGCCCAAATTACGGCAGCGCCGCCGCCCGCCTCCCGCCCTTTTTGCAGACGTGTTGCAGCGGATCAGATGCCGCCGCCCTCCGTTAACTTCGGCCTGCCAACGCTGCACCTGCCATGCCTGCTCTCGACGTGAAACAAGCCATACAACGCGCCCGGCAATTCCTGGGCGAGCTGTACGAAGACCGCCTTTTCGACAACGTCCGCCTCGAAGAAGTCGCGTTTCGAGAAGCGGACGACGCCTGGCTGATCACCCTCGGCTTCGACGCGCCCGAGCAAAATCCGCTGTCCACGGCGCTGGGGCAACCACCGCGCGAGTTCAAGGTGTTCGAGATCGACGCGGCGACAGGCGCCTTGCGTGCCATGAAAATCCGCCGCCCGGACTATGCCTGAGGCCGTGGCACGGCTCGTGGCGCGCTACCGCCAAACCGGGATCGTGCTCGACGCCAACCTGCTCGTCCTGCTCGTGGTCGGGCTACACGACCGGGCGCGCATCGCCACGTTCAAGCGCACCCGCCAGTACACCGCCGACGACTTCGACCTGCTGGGACGCTTGATTGGCGGCGGGACACGGATCACCGTCACCCCGGGCATTCTCACGGAAACGAGCAACCTGGTGGGGGAAGCGCGGCTGCCCGTACTGCGCGCCCTGATCGGGCGTGTCGCGGAAAAGCACATGCCCGCGGCCCGGCTCGCCGAAAGTCTCTTTTTCGACCGCTTCGGGCTGACCGACGCCGGTATTGCCGAGCTGGCCGGCAGCCACCTCATCCTCACCGGCGACTTCCGCCTGTCGGAGTCACTGAGGCACCGGGGCTTCGAGGTGCTGAACTTCAACCACCTGCGCACCCCCGGCTGGCCGTAGCGGCCCCGGCCCTTTTTGCAGACGTGTTGCAGCGCGCGGCTGCGGCAGGGGCGGCCCCTGCCGTATGCTGCCGGTTGCGTTTCACCCTCCCCCTGCCTGCATGGGCTTACTCCTCCTCTACGTCGCCGTCGCCCTCGTCGCTTCGTTTTTGTGCTCCATTCTCGAAGCCGTCCTGCTCTCGATCACGCCCTCGCACCTGGCCCTGCTCGAGCAGCAAAACCACCCCGCCGCCGACGAAGCCCGTGCCCTCAAAGACGACATAGACCGGCCGCTGGCGTCCATTCTCAGCCTCAACACCATCGCCCACACCGTTGGCGCGGCGGGGGCGGGCGCGCAGGCCGTCCACGTCTTCGGCGACGCCGCCGTGGGCATTTTCTCGGCGGGCCTCACGCTGGCCATCCTCATCTTTACCGAGATCATCCCCAAAACGCTGGGGGCGCGCTACTGGAAAGCCCTGACGCCCCTGACGGTGCGCGTGCTGCGCGGCCTCATCATCGTCATGTACCCGCTCGTGCTGCTCTCGCGCGGCGTCACGCACCTGATTTCGCGGGGCGACGACGAGCCCGAGGTCAGCGTCAGCCGCGACGAGTTCTCGGCCCTGGCCCACATCGGCGCCGAGGAGGGCGTTTTCGAGCAGGACGAGTCGCGCATCCTCAAAAGCCTGTTCGCCTTCCGCCTGCTGCGCGCCCGCGACGTGATGACGCCGCGCACCGTGATGTTCAGCGTGCAGCAGGACACGACGGTTGCCACCATGATGGCCGCCCACCCCCACCTGCGCTTTTCGCGCATCCCCATCTACGGACAGAGCCGCGACGACATGGCGGGCTACGTCCTCAAAGATGACCTGCTGCTCTATGCCGCGCGCGGCGAGACGGACGTGGAGATGCGCCACTTCAAGCGCGACTTTCTCGTCGTGCCCGAGGGGCTGGCCCTGCCGCAGCTTTTCGAGCGCCTGCTCGACCGCGGCGAGCACATCGCCCTCGTCGTGGACGAGTACGGCGGCGTGGCCGGCATCGTGACGATGGAGGACGTCGTCGAAACCCTGCTGGGCCTCGAAATCGTGGACGAGGCCGACGCCGACACCGACATGCAGGTGCTGGCCCGCGAGCGGTGGCGGCAGCGCGCCCGCGCCCTCGGCCTGCTCGAAGACGAGGTCGAACAGGCCGGCGAAGCCCACGCCCTCGACCCCGACGTCGTCCGCAACCGCGTGGGGTGA
>CBDUCD010000239.1:0-4546 GCA_965365535.1 uncultured Rhodothermales bacterium
GTCCACTACACCGCCAATCCGGCGATTATCCGCTCCAAGAAAGTCGCCATCATCGGCTACGGTTCGCAGGGGCACGCCCACGCCCTCAACCTGCACGACAGCGGCGTCGAGGTGTGCGTGGGGCTGCGGCCCGGCTCGGCGAATGCGGACGAGGCGCGGGCGCGCGGCCTCGCCGTCCGGTCCATCGAAGACGCCGCCGCGTGGGGCGACGTCATCATGATCCTCATCCCCGACCAGCACCAGGGCCGCGTGTACAACGCGCAGATCGCGCCCCACGTGGCGGCGGGCAAGGCCCTCGCCTTCGGGCACGGCTTCAACATTCTGTACCAGACCGTCCAGCCGCCCGCGGGCGTGGACGTGTTCATGGTGGCGCCCAAGTCGCCCGGCCACATGGTGCGCCGCACGTACGAGGAAGGGCGCGGCGTGCCGTGCCTCGTCGCCATCGCGCAGGACGCGTCCGGGCAGGCCCTCGACCTGGCGCTTTCGTACGCCGACGCCATCGGCGGCACGCGCGCGGGCGTCATCGAGACGACGTTCAAGGACGAGACCGAGACCGACCTGTTCGGCGAGCAGGCCGTGTTGTGCGGCGGCGCCGAGGCGCTCGTGCGCGCGGGCTTCGAGACGCTTACCGAGGCCGGCTATCCGCCCGAACTGGCCTATTTCGAGTGCTTGCACGAACTCAAACTCATCGTGGATTTGATGTACGAGGGCGGGCTGGCGCGCATGAACTATTCGATTTCCGACACCGCCGAGTACGGCAACCTGACGCGCGGCCCGCGCCTCGTCACCGACGACGTGAAGGCGCGCATGAAGGACATCCTGGCCGAAGTCCAGAGCGGCCAGTTTGCCCGCGAGTGGATCGCGGAGTGCGAGGGGGGCGGCGCGCGGTTCGAGGCGCTGCGCCGCGCCTCGCGCGAGCACCCCATCGAGACGACGGGCCGGAAGCTGCGCGGCATGATGAGCTGGCTCCAGCCGGGCGGCGCGGCGCCGGCGGCCCCTCAGGGCGACGGCGAAACCGCGCAGGCGGAGGTGGCGCGTGCCTGAGGGGGTTCTGAAGATCGCGTGGCTGCCCGGCGACGGCGTCGGGCGCGAGGTGACGGCGGCGGCGCTGGACGTGCTCGCCGCCGTGGCGGAGGCGACGGGGCTGGACGTGGCGTGGACGGAGCACCCCGTGGGCGGGGCGGGCCTCGACGCGGCGGGCGAGCCGCTGCCCGCCGCCACGCTGGCCGCCTGCCGCGCAGCCGACGCCGTGCTGCTGGGCGCCGTCGGCGGGCCGCGCTGGGACGCCGCGCCGCCCGAAAAGCGCCCCGAGGCGGGCCTGCTGGCGCTGCGCAAAGCCCTCGGCGTTTTCGCCAACCTGCGCCCCGTGCGCGTCTCCGACGCCCTCGCGCAGCGGTCGCCCCTGCGCCCCGAGCGGGTGCGGGGGACGGACCTCGTCGTCGTCCGCGAACTCACGGGCGGGCTGTACTTCGGCGAGCCGCGTGCGCTTTCGGGCGCGGCGCCCGACCGCGTGGGGCGCAACACGATGGTGTACGCGGAGCACGAAATCGCCCGCGTGGCGCGCGTGGCCTTCCGGCTGGCCCAGACGCGGCGCGCGCGCGTGACAGGTGTGGACAAGGCGAACGTGCTCGAAACGTCGCGCCTGTGGCGGGCCGTCGTCGCCGAGATCCACGAGGCCGAGTTTCCGCACGTCGCCCTCGACCACCTGTACGTGGACAACGCCGCCATGCAACTCGTCCTCGACCCCCGCGCCTTCGACGTGGTGCTGACCGAGAATCTTTTCGGCGACATTCTTTCCGACCTCGCCGCCACGCTGCCCGGCTCGCTGGGCGTGCTGCCGTCGGCGAGTGTGGGCGGCCCCGTGGGCTTGTTCGAGCCCGTCCACGGCAGCGCCCCCGACCTGGCCGGGCGCGACGTGGCCAATCCCACGGCGGCAATCCTGAGCGGGGCCATGCTGCTGGGCGAGACGGGCCACGGGCGCGAGGCCGAGGCCGTGCGGCAGGGCGTGGCGGCGGCGTTTGCGCGCGGCATCGCCACCGCCGACCTGGGCGGGCAGGCGGGCACGCGGGCCTTTGCCGACGCCGTCGCCGAGGGCGCCCTGTCCGCCCTGCACGAACCCGCCATCGAACCTTCGTAGGGGCGCAATTAATTGCGCCCCTACACACGCGTCGCGGCACGTCTCTGCTTCCGCAATCTGCAATCCGCAACCGCAAACCTGAAATCATGAACGACCCCGTCATCATTTTCGACACGACGCTGCGCGACGGCGAGCAGGCGCCCGGCGCCGCCATGACGCTGGGCGAGAAAGTCCGCATTGCCGGAGCGCTCGACGCCCTCGGCGTGGACGTGATCGAGGCGGGCTTTCCCGTCTCGTCGCCGCAGCAGTTCGAGGCCGTCGTGGCCGTGGCCGAGGCCGTCCGCCGCCCCACGATTGCCGGGCTGGCCCGCGCCGTCGAGGGCGACATCCAGGCCGCCATAGACGCCCTGAAAGGCGCCGCCCGCCCCCGCATCCACACCTTTATCGCCACGAGCGACATCCACCTCGAAGCCAAGTTCGGCGACGCCCGCTACGGACGGACGCTGGCCGACAAGCGCCGGACGGTTTTGCGCATGGCGCAGGAGGCCGTCGCCTTTGCCCGCGCGTTCACCGCCGACGTGGAGTTCAGCGCCGAGGACGCCGGGCGCACCGACCACGGCTTTCTGTGCGAGGTGCTCGTGGCCGCCGCCGAGGCGGGCGCCACGACGCTCAACATCCCCGACACCACGGGCTACTGCCTGCCGCACGAGTACGCCGCCCTGTTCACCGCCGCCCGCGCGTGCCTGGGCCGCCGGCCCGGCGTCGTGCTGTCCGCCCACTGCCACGACGACCTGGGCCTGGCGACGGCCAACTCGCTCGCCGCCATCGGCGCGGGCGCGCGGCAGATCGAGTGCACCATCAACGGCATCGGCGAGCGGGCGGGCAACGCGGCCCTCGAAGAAATCGCGATGGCCATCCGCACGCGCGGCGCGGCGCTGGGCGTGGCGACCGGCATCGTGACCGAGGGCCTGACGCCCCTCAGCCGCGTCGTGATGCAGGCGACGGGCTTTCCCGTGCAGCCCAACAAGGCCATCGTGGGGCGCAACGCCTTTGCCCACGAGGCCGGTATTCATCAACACGGCGTGCTCAAAAACCGCGCGACGTACGAAATTATGCGCGCCGAGACCGTCGGGCAGGACCCCGAGGGCATCCGGCTGGGCCGCCACTCGGGCCGCAGCGGACTTTTCGCCCGCTTCCGGCGGCTGGGCATCGAGGCCGAACTCCACGACCCCGACGGCCTCTACGAGCGCTTTGTCGCCCTCGCCGACGCCAAGAAAGAGATTTTCGACCACGACCTCCGCAACCTCCTCCACGCCACCGAATCCATGACCAAGCCCAACTACCAGCTCCAATCCATGCGCGTCACCGTTGCGACCGACGCCGAGCCGCAGGCCGAGATCACCATCTACGAGCGCAACGCCGAGGCCACGCGCACCGCCCACGCCACGGGCGACGGCCCCATTGACGCGCTGTATGCCGCCATTGACGCGGCTACGGGGCAGCCCCACGAACTCGTCTCGTACTCGATCCGGTCGGTTTCCGAAGGGTCGGACTCGGTTGGCGAGGTGACCGTCCTCATCGGCTTTGGCGGCGCCTATTTCCGCGGCCTCGCCCGCCACACCGACGTGCTCCAGGCCAGCGCCTACGCCTACGTCGAAGCCCTCAACAGCCTCGAATCCCACCGCGCCGAGCGCGAAAGCGTCAAGTTCGTGGGCGAGGGCATCATGGGGTCGTTTGGCGGGTAGGTCGTGGGTTGACGCTCGCTGCGCCCGCTCGTAGTGGGTGGGGTGGCCACCGAGCCCACCCGGCCTACCCCAGCGAGACGAAGCCGAGCGTACCACGAGTCCCGCCGCAGGTGGGGCGTCCACCCACCGCGAGCAACGCGAGCAAACATGACCATCACCGAGAAAATACTGGCCGGCCACGCCGGGCGTCCGCGCGTTGACCCGGGCGAAACCGTCTGGGTGGACGTGGACGTGCTGATGACGCACGACGTGTGCGGGCCGCCGACCTACGAGATCTTCAAGCGCGAATTCGGCGACGGGGCGCGCGTGTGGGACCGGCAGAAAGTCGTCGTCATCCCCGACCACTACATCTTCACCGGCGACGCCCACGCCCACCGCAACGTCGTGCTGCTGCGGCAGATGGCCGAGGAGCAGGATTTGCCGCACTTCTACGACGTGGGCACGGCGCGCTACAAGGGCGTCTGCCACATGGCCCTGGCCGAGGAAGGCTTCAACCGCCCCGGCCAGGTGCTTTTCGGGACGGACAGCCACACGTGCACGAGTGGCGCCTTTGGCCTGTTCGCAACAGGCGTGGGCAACACGGACGCCGCCTTTATCATGGGCACGGGCAGGCTGTGGGTGAAAGTGCCGCCCACGCTCCGCTTCGTCTTCGACGGGGCGCTGCCGCCCTACCTGACGGCCAAAGACCTCATCCTCCAGATCATCGGCGACATCGGCATTGACG
>CBDUCD010000240.1:0-4513 GCA_965365535.1 uncultured Rhodothermales bacterium
TGACGCGCCCCTCGTCGGGGTCGTAAAAGCGGCAGAGCAGCTTGGAAAGGGTGCTCTTGCCCGCGCCGTTCTCGCCCACGATGGCCACGACGGTGCCGGCGGGAATCGTGAGGCTGAAATGTTCGAGCGCGGGGGCGTTGGCGCCGGGATACGTAAACGTGACGTTGTCGAAGTGGATGGCCTTTTCCACCCGGCCCGGCATGGGCTCGGGCGTGGCGGGGTCGGCGAGCAGGTTGGGCTGGTCGAGAAACTCGAACAGGTCTTTGAGAAACAGCGAGTTGGTATAGATCTGCCCCGCGCTGCCCATGAGCGACTGCATGATCATCTGCCCCTGGTTGAAGGCCTGGTAAAACAGCACCAGGTCGCCCACCGAGCCCGCGCCGCCCAGCAGCCGGCGGATCATCCACACCATCGCGCTGCCCAGAATGCCGAGGGCCACGAGCGCCGCCGCAAACGACGACAGCAGTTGCTTGCGCAGCAGCGTCAGGCGCTCGCGCCGCAGCCGCGTGCGCAGCTTCTGGTAGGCGCTGCTGAACTGGTTGCTGGTGCGCAGCATCCGCACTTCCGCTGCCGCGCTGCGCGACGTGAGCAGGGTGTTGTAGTAGCCCGTCCAGCGGTGCAGCGGCGTCGTGGCCCGCCACCAGTTGTGGTAAATGCGGTTGTGGCGCGTCACGACGGCGAGGGCCGGAATCGTGCTCAGCACCAGCACGGCGGGCAGCCAGAGGGTGTACTGGACCAGCAGAAACGAGATGGAGCCAATGGTGACGACGTTCGAGAGGATGGCGCCGGCGCTTTGCAATAGCCCCAGAATGCGGCTGCTGGCCTGCGAATCGGCGCGGGTGAGCATGTCGTAGTACTCGCCGTGCTCGTAGAGGGCGTAATCCACCGCCGCCGCCTTGTCGTGGATAAGCTGGCGCACGTAGTCCTGCACCAGCTCGCTCTGCGCCGTCGAAACCCAGTTTTGCAGCGACCCCAGCACGCGCATGAGCACGTAGATAAAGGCGAGCAGCCCGCCCCACAGCGTGATGTCGGCCACGATGGCCGGGTCCTGGCCGCCTTTGATGTACGTCGTCACGCCGTCAACGACCCACTTCGAGAGCGGCAGCACGGCGGCGGGCAGCACGCCCTGCATCACCAGCAGCACGAGGGAAACGCCCGTCCACAGGCCCGCGCTGCGCCAGACCAGCTTGTAGCCTCGACCGATGAGATGCAGACGCTGCCTGACCTGGGACAGATCGATCCTCATAAAGCGCTGCATATCGGGTTCACCGGGACTCTGGGACGGGCGGAAGGGGCTGCCGCCTACGTCGCATAGAGTGTGCCAAGATCCGCTTCCACGACTTCCCTGATGCGATCCAGGGCCGAGAGGTCGCGCTTGCGTTCAAGTAGCCGCACGGGCACGCTGCGCACGAGTTGCCCGCACTGCGCCAGGTGCCGGGCCTGCACGGCGGGCGCCCGCATGATATTCGTCATGCGCGTGTGGCGCACGAGTTCGATTACGGCGTCGGCGGGTTTGAGGGGCACGACGCGCGTTTCCTCGCGCCCGGCGCCTTCGATGACGTAAAGCGCCGCGAGGGGAAGGTCCGCTTCCTGAAACTGCGCGACGGGCGCCGTAATCCGCTTGATGGAATTCTCGTGCAGTTGCGGCAGCGAATCGTACGCTTGCCCCAGCCACTGTTCGGCCTCGGGGCGCAGCTTGATCTGCGGAAAGCCCGGCAGGATGCGGACGGGCGAAGCATCCAGGTCCACGGCCAGCACGTCGTCGTTGACGAGCCGGTAGCCCTGCTGCACGAAGTAGCCCGCGAGGGTAGATTTACCCCAGCCCGAGTCGCCCACGAAGCCGATGGCTCGGCCGTCGCGGGCCAGGCCGGAGGCGTGCAGTACGAGCAGGCCGCGCTGCCGCAGCAGCGTGCTCATGAGCACGCCCAGCAGAAAAACGCGGATCTCGTCTTCGGTGACGGGCCGCATTTCCTCGATCAAGATGTGCGTTCCGTTTTCGATGCGGAAGCGCAGGAGGTCCAGCACCTGACCTGTGATGACGGACTCCCCGTTCGCACCGGCGCCAGCCTCTTCGAGGTGAAGAGGCTGGCGCCGGATGAACACTTCGGCCTCGCCGGTGGCGGGCGTCAGTTCGGGGAGAGCGAGGTCAGATGCAAGGACGAAGCCATAGGCTCGGTACGTATGCATCTATCTGATTTCCCAGATTACGGGGTCGGAGGCGCGATGTAGCACGGGTTGCCAGGCATCGGGCTGATCACCGCGCAGGAGTCTTTCGAGCCCAGGCCCGTCAGCGTGACGTCCGAGTTGGGACCCGTGTTGAAAGCGTTGTCTTGGTTCGAGCTGTCGAACGAAAAGCGCGTGAGCTCTTCGACCGAACCAAAGGTGGACAGGAGCGGCTTCTGGTAGTTTTTCATGTTGGTCTTTTTATTACTGATGGGTGGTGAGTTCAAGCTTAGTTGCAGACGGCGCCCGTGGGCGTGCCCTTCTTGGGATCGAAGACGCACTGGTCAATGGAGCCCTGGCTGGTAGGAGCGCCCTGGACGATACCACCGTTGTTATAGACGAAATCTTCGCGGGTGGGGACGCCGGAGAAGCCGGTGAGCTGATCGATGCGTCCATAGGCCCGGACGCTGGGGGTTTCGTAGTTGTTCATCGGACTGGTAGAGATTGAAAATGTTTGTGCTTGACCGCAGAGGTAATATCCACAAGGATTGAGGGCGCGCCAAGCGTTTCCCTCTCAGTGTAGGTGCGCTTTTGGCTCATCGGGTCGGACCACTCGCCTTCTGTAACCAATGCTACACAATTCCCTGCAAGAACGCAATAGTGCCGCCTGCGAAAAAGATTCAGGAGAAGTGCTGCAACAGCCACTGCCGGATCGAGACGAGGTACGACAGCCGGATGGCGTCCACACCCCATTCCTCGACGGGCAAGCGCGCCACGCGGAGGGCCTCTTTTTCATCTACATACGCCCCGAGCGGCCCCAGGTCTCCGGCCACGGCGAGCAGCTTTTCGTAGTCGTGCCGCATCATGTTGTCGTCTGAAGTTTTGGCAAAGCTCGTTTTGCCGGGGCGCCACTGCACGGCAGGCGGCAGGATGCCCCCCATGGCGTTGCGCATCACGTAGCGGCTCCAGCCGTTTTTGAAGCTCTGCTCGGCGGGCAGGTCGAGGCAGAATTGCACGAACTCGCGGTCGTAGAAGGGCAGCCGGCCTTCCACCCCCAGCGCCGACCCATACAGGTCGCAGGCCTCGATGGTGCGCATATAGTAGGGGCGCCAGATGATCTGGGCCTGCTCGTCGCGCACGTCCACGGGCCACGTTTCGCGCACCTCGCTGGGCTTGATGCGGTCGCGGAGCGCGACGCGCCGGGCGGCGTCGGGCCGAATGAGCGGGCTGACGGTTTTCTCGGCCTGCCGGCGCGCCAGAATCCGGCTGCGCGGCGTGACGAGGTTGGAGGCGTAGAGCTTCAGGTACTTTTTGCGCGAAAAGCCGAAGGCCCGGTGCATCCCGTTGAGCAGCCGGAAATAGTCGCGCCACGCGCCGTGTTCGGAGGCCCGCTGGAGGGCGTTACCACCGTAGCTGAGCCGGATGCCGCGCGCGGCCATGAAAATCTGGTCTTTGAGGCCCTGCCCGCCCTCGTGCATCCGCTGCTCGTAGGCGGCGGCTTCGCGGTCGAAGCGCTCGTAGTCTCCCGCGTAGAGGTAGTCGTAAAAGCGGTCGAAGGCGTGCCCCACGACCGTGTCGCCGTCGAGGCCGCTCAGCACGACGCGCAGGTTGTGGTCGCGGGCCGTCTCGAAGCGCGTCAGCACCTGGTAGTGGTTGCCCGAGACGAGGCTGGGGTCGTCCATCCACGAAAGCACCCATTCGGTATCGGTGAGGGTGCTTTTGGTGCTGCCACTCACCTGGTGCGGCACGAAATGGCCCTGCGCCAGAATAGGATCGATGTACTTGCCCTCGTCGGTGTCCGGGTGCTCGGGAAAGCGGATCGAGATGGTGTCGAGGGGCGGATCCCCTCTTTCGAGCCGGATGTTGCGCGCCACGCACGCGATGGAGGACGAGTCGAGGCCGCCGCTCAGCTCGGCGGCGATGGCGTCGGTGCCGCGCAGGTTGCGGCGGACGGCCGTGTAGAAGCGCTCGCGGAATGCCTCGGCATATTCCTCGTCGGAATCGGCGCGGAACGGGGTGCGGGGCGTGGGATGCCAGTAGGGCGTGAACGCGAGGCCGCGCTGGGACGCCACGAAATAGTGCGCGTTGGGCACGCCCCGGATGCCCTCGAACATCGTCCGCGACGCGTCGGTGTCGATAAGCTGGATGGCTTCGAGCAGCCGCACCTCGTCCACGCGCTTTTCGACTTCGGGGTGCTGCCACAGCCCTTTGATCTCCGAGCTGAAAATGAAGTGGCGGCCCGGCGCGTGGTGGTAAAACAGGGGGCGAATGCCGAACCCGTCGCGGGCGCCGTACAGCCGGTGCTCGCGCGCGTCCCAGATCACGAACACGAAGTCGCCCAGCAGCTTTT
>CBDUCD010000241.1:0-4504 GCA_965365535.1 uncultured Rhodothermales bacterium
GCGCGCCCGCCTCGATGCGCCAGTAGTCCTGCGTTTCGTACGCGCCGATGCGCAGGATGGGGCCGGCGGCAGCATGGCCGTGCTGAACGGCCAGCGGCTCGGCACCGGCCAGCGCGTCGGGAATAGGCATACGCGCCGACTGGCAGCCGGTAAAGGCCAGCAGGGCAAAGGCAGCCGCGGCGAGCGCGGGGCGGAAGGGGTGCGTTTTCATGGCGTTTGCAGGGTTGGGTAAGCAGGCTGCGAAACGCCTCTCCGGAAAGGCATGGGGGCACCCTACGGCGGGGCCGGGAGGGAGTTACGTGGGTGCCAAAAAATTGGCACCCGGGTGCTGGCCGGCATCCTTGACTGGCCCGCTACCCATCGCCGCGCATGTGGGCGGCTTCGCGCAGCGCCCGGAGGCGCTCCCGGGCAAAGCGCCGCTGGTCGGGCAGGGTTTCGGGCGGTGCCATCTCCAGAAACTGCTCGTAGGCCTCGCGGGCCGGCGCCGGGTCTTTGTAATAGCGCTCGTAAATCGTGGCGAGGTGGTACAGCAGGTCGGGCCGCAGGGGATCGAGCAGGCGCGCAAGTCGGTAGGCGCCGATGGCGTCGCGGTCGCTGTTCTGGGCCGCATACACGGCGCCCATCTGGCCGTGCACGTCGGCGAGCAGGGGCTGGTCCATGAGCTCCGTCGTGCGGGTGAGAAAGGCGAGGGCGGCGGGGTAATCCTCGCGGGCAAAGCGCGTCATGCCGAGGTAGTAGAGCGTGCGCGCGTCCGTCGAGTCGGCGCGGTAGGCGCGCCCGAGCATGGTGTCGGCGGCGGCGTAATCGGCCCTGAGGTAGTGCGTCGCGCCCAGCCCGCGCAGCGTGGCTGCCGACGTGTCGCCCCGCGCAACGGCCTGCCCGTACCCGTCGCGCGCATATTCGTAATCCTGGAGGGCGAGGCCGATTTCGCCCTTGCGGCGCCACACGTCCGGCTCGTCAGCAAAGCCGCCGACCAGTCGGTCGAGGCTGCGGCGGGCCGAAAACGGCGCGTCGCTGTCGAGGTAGATGCGCGTCAGCGCGAGGAGGGCGCCCCGGTCGAGGGGGTTTTCCTGAAGCGCCCGCTCGTAGTGTACGATGGCGTCGAGGGGCTGGCCCAGTTTGTAATAGACGTAGCCCAGCCGCGCCAGCAGGTACGCGTTTGACGAGTCGGGGCGCAGCAGGCGGGCGTACACCTGCTGGGCCGCGTGCCAGCTTTCGCTTTCGCCCAGCAGGCGGGCGTACGCGAGGGCAATAGGCGCGCTGAGCGTGTCGCGGGCGTGGGCGGCGGCGAGGCGGAGGCGGGCGTCGCGCAGGCGGCCCAGGCTTTCGAGCGAGCGCGCCCACGCCGCCAGCACGCGCGGCGCCAGCGTGTCGGCGCGGGCAAAGGCGCTGTCGGCGGCGGCGTGGCGGCCCAGGCTCTGGTAGGCGAGGGCGAGGGTAAAAGCCGCCTCGCCCTGCGGGGGCGGCGCGGCCAGCAGCGCCACGGCCCCCGCCGGGTCGGCGGCGGGCCTCGCGCAGCGCGTCCGTCTGGGCGTGGACGAGGGCGGGCGCGAGCAGCAGCAGGGCGAAAAGGCGCATGGGAGATTCTGGATGGCGGAAGCGTGGGGTTCGAGGTGGGCAGTGGCAAGACCGGCAGCGGCGCGCAAGGTTGCCGCGCGGGCGCCGGATAGCGGCGCCGGGGTGGCCTTCGGGCGGCGGATTTCGTATCTTTCGGGCCTGTAAAACACGGTTCGCGGGCCTCTTTTTCGGCCTGCCTTTTCCCCGCCTTGCCGCCTCCGGCCCTCTGCCGCGCGGCCTTTTCGACCCCATGGAACTCGACCCCCAGGACCCCCTCGCGCCCCTCGGCAGCAGCAGCGCCGGCGACGAGGCCGGCACCGACCGCAACCTCAGCCAGAACGGCCGCCGCGTCATCCCGATCAACATCGAGGACGAGATGAAGGCGTCCTACATTGATTACTCGATGTCGGTCATCGTGGGCCGCGCGCTGCCCGACGCGCGCGACGGCCTCAAGCCCGTCCACCGCCGCGTCCTTTACGGCATGATGGACCTGGGCATCACGGCGGGCAGCGCGCACAAGAAAAGCGCCCGCATCGTGGGCGAGGTGCTGGGCAAGTACCATCCGCACGGCGACAGCGCCGTGTACGAGACGATGGTGCGCATGGCGCAGGACTTCTCGCTGCGCGCCCCCCTCATTGACGGGCAGGGCAACTTCGGCTCCATTGACGGCGACAGCGCGGCGGCCATGCGCTACACCGAAGCCCGCATGACGCGCCTGGCCGAGGAAATGCTGCGCGACATCCAGAAGGAAACCGTTGACTTCCAGGAAAACTTCGACGGCTCGCTCGAAGAGCCGGCCGTGCTGCCCGCCGCCTTTCCCAACCTGCTCGTCAACGGCTCGGACGGCATCGCCGTCGGCATGGCCACCAAGATTCCGCCGCACAACCTGGGCGAAGTCATTGACGGCGTCGTCGCGTTCGTGGACAATCCCGACATCGGGGTCGAGGGGCTGATGCAGCACGTCAAGGCGCCGGACTTCCCGACGGGCGCCATCATTTACGGCGCGCAGGGCGTGAAAGAAGCCTACCACACCGGGCGCGGGCGCGTGGTGATGCGGGCGCGGATGCACGAGGAGGAAATCCGCCCGGGCCGCTTTGCCCTCATCGTGACCGAAATCCCGTTCCAGGTCAACAAAAGCGCCCTCGTCGAGAAAATCGCCGTGCTGGCGCGCGACAAAAAGATCGAAGGCATCTCCGACCTGCGCGACGAAAGCGACCGCGAGGGGATGCGCATCGTCATCGAGCTGCGCAAAGACGCCATGACGGCCGTGGTGCAGAACCACCTCTACAAGTACACGCAGCTTCAGCAGACCTTTGGCGTCAACATGGTGGCGCTTGTGCACGGGCGGCCCAAAACGCTGACGCTGCGCGACGCCATCAGCCACTACGTCGAGCACCGCCACGAGGTCGTCACGCGGCGCACCCAGTACGAGCTGCGGCGGGCCGAGGAGCGGGCGCACATTCTCGAAGGGCTCACCATCGCCCTCGACCACCTCGACGCCGTCATCGCCATCGTGCGCCATTCCGAGGATACCGACGCGGCGCGGCGCAACCTGATGGCGGGCGTCTTTCCCGACCGGCTAGCGGCCCAGCAGCGCGAGCGCCTGAACCTGCCCCTCGAAGGGGGCTCGATGTTCACGCTGAGCGAAATCCAGGCGGACGCCATCCTCGCCCTTCGCCTTTCGCGGCTGACGGGCCTGGAACGCCAGAAAATCGAGGAGGAGTACCGCGACATCCTCCAGGAAATCGAGCGCCTCCAGAGCATTCTCGCCTCGCGGGCGCTGCGCATGGAGATCATCAAAACCGAGCTGCTCGAACTCAAAGGCAAATACGCCGACCCGCGCCGGACGGAGATTGACTACGCCGGCGGCGACGACTTCGTGATGGAGGACATGGTGGAGGACGAGCAGGTCATCGTGTCCGTCTCGCACCAGGGCCTCATCAAGCGGACGGCGCTGACCGAGTACCGGCAGCAGGGGCGCGGCGGCGTGGGGATGCGCGGCACCGGCATGCGCGACGAGGACTACGTGGAGCACCTCTTTACGTGCTCGAACCACGACTACCTGCTCTTTTTCACCGACCACGGGCGCTGCTACTGGCTGCGCGTGTTCGAGATACCCGAGGGCACGCGCCTCTCGAAAGGCCGCTCCATCCGCAACCTGACGCAGATCGAGGGCGAAGACCGGCTGCGCGCCGTGATCGCCATTCCAAAGGCGCACTTCGAGGACGCCCTTTTTCTCGAACGCCACTTCGTGCTCATGGCCACGCGGCGCGGGCAGGTCAAAAAGACGCCGCTCGAAGCCTTTTCGCGCCCGCGCGCCAACGGCATCATCGCCATCGCCATCAACGACGGCGACGCCCTTCTTGAAGCCCACCTGACGGGCGGCGAGGCGCACGTCATCCTGGCCTCGAGCGCGGGCCGCTCCATCCATTTCCACGAAAGCGACGCCCGCCCCATGGGGCGCGGCACGCAGGGCGTGCGCGGCATGGCCCTCGACGAGGGCGAAAAGCTCGTCGGCATGATCGTCGTCGAGGACGAGGAAAAAGAGGTGCTCGCCCTCTCGGCCAATGGCTACGGCAAGCGCACGCCCCTCGACGAGTACCGCGTGCAGACGCGCGGCGGCAAGGGCATCATCACGATGAACACGAAAGGCAAAACCGGCCCGCTCGTGGCCATCAAAGCCGTCACCTCAGCCGACGACCTGATGATCGTGACGCAGCACGGCCTCATGATCCGCATGGACGTGGGCGCCATCTCGACGCTGGGGCGCAACACGCAGGGCGTGCGGCTGATACAGGTCAAGGACGGCGACGCCATTGCGGACGTGACCTCGCTCGTGGTCGAGGACGAGATCGAGGCCCCCGGCGACGGCACGGCAGAAGAGGCGGAACCCGCCGCGGCGGCGCCCGACGAGGGCTGACTACGCCCAGCGCAGGCTGCGCCCGAT
>CBDUCD010000242.1:0-4497 GCA_965365535.1 uncultured Rhodothermales bacterium
CTTGGTGCGGCCCGTTTCCTCGCGGTACCACGTCACCATGTTGATCATGGGGCTGGGGCGCTCGGTCACGTCCAGGTCCATCTTCACGAAGGCCGTCGCGGGGCTGGCAATGCGGCCCATGATGTGATCCGTCAGGGGCGCGCCCTCGCCGATGATGTCGTTGTCGCCGTCCGTCCCGTTGTCGGGGTTGCCGTCGTTGCCGCCGCCGTCGCCATAGCGGGTGTAGAACGCCTGCACGGCAGGCGAGACGGAATAGACGTTGTTGGAGACCGTCCAGTTCGTGGTCTCGTTGGGTTCGGAGAGAATCCAGGTCATCTTGGCCTTGCCGTTGGGATAGACTTCGCCCGACTCGTCGAACTCGGCCTGCCGCACGATGTCGCTCGTGTCGGCGCCGGCCACGAACGAGTCGAGAAACAGGTTGTTGGTGATCTGGATTTTCTGCCCCACCTGCCCGAGGGCAAGCGTGCCGTGGTACGAAACGGCGTCCATGACGGTGTTGTGGTCGAAAATCATGACGCCGATGGGCGCCGTGCTCGACCGGTGGCGGATGATGCGGTCGGTGTAGTTGACAAACGTGTTGTTGCGGAAAATGAGCGAGTCAATCGAGCCCGTGCGCAGGTCAATGCCTTTGCCGGCGCCGAAGTTGGTGCCGCCCGTGCCCAGGTAGCCCGCGTTCGCCCACACGCTGTTGGTCATGCGAAACACGCGCAGCGCGGACTCGGCGCGGATCATCTGGGCCACCACATTGGTCCAGACGACGCCGTCGAGCGTCAGGTCGAAGCCTGCCGCCGCCACGCGCAGCACGCTGTTGGACATGATGGTAAAGCCCGCCGGGTTGAGGATGGGGTCGTCAATGACGCCGCTGAAGATGAAGTCGCGCATCTCGATGTCGCCCTCCTGGAAAAAGGCGTCGCCCACGCGGCCGCCGCTGTTGGCGTTGACCGTCGTGTAGATGGCCGGCAGCGCGCCCGTGCCGGCGGCGCCGCGCAGGCGCAGCGTGTAGCCCGTGTTGCGGATGCTGGCGTCCATGAGGTAGATGCCGCCCCGGGCCAGCTCGTACACGCGGTCGGCGCGCAGGCGGGCGCCCGCCGCCGTCGTATCGCCGTTGACGACGCGGTTGAGGTACTGGGCGCTGGCGACGGCGCAGACGGCCTGGCCCGAGGGGCACTTCTGGGTTTCCTGGGCCAGCGCGGCGGTGGCGAGCACCAGCGCGAGGGCCGCGAGGGCGGATGAGCGGAGTAGCAAGGTCATGGTCAGGGCTGGGTTAAGGGGAAAAAGTGATGTCTGTGCCGGCACGTGCCGGACGGATTCAGAGGTCGAGGCGCAGGCCGAAATCCACCGTGGTGCCGTAGATCTGGCTGTCGCCCAGCAGCGTCCGGTCGAGCTGGCTGTTGTAGCTGAGGGCCTGCTCCTCCACGCCCGTCAGGTTGTTGACGTTGAGCAGCAGTGCCAGGCGCCGCCCCACGTTCTGCTTGAAAGCCAGGTCCCAGCGCGTAAAGGCGCCCCGGATGCCGTCGTTGCGGCCATCGGCGGAGAACCGGGTAAAGTACCGGTCCTGGTGGAACATGGACACGCGGGCCGAGAAGGCGCGGAAGTCGTAGCCCAGCGACAGGTTGGCCAGAAAGTCCGGCTGCTGCTGGAGCTTCTGCTTGTTCTCCTCGAAAAAGTAGGCCACCTGCGGGATGGGCGGAAACGGCGGACGCTCGATGTAGCTCGTCTCGATGCGCACCGCCGGCACGTACGTCGTCGAGCGGATGATGGAGCCGTTGTAGCCGATGACGAAGCCCGAGAGGGGTGAGGGCAGAAACCGGAGGTTCGTTTGGTGCTCCAGCTCGACGCCGTACACGTGCGTCGCCCGCTTCGAGTTGAAGGGCACCGTCAGCGTGAAGGGCGACGTGCCAAAGGGATTTTCGTAGTCGAGGCCCAGCGTCTCGAACACCTCCGTGCCCGTAAAACGCAGCCCGTTGATGGTGTGGAAATAGTCCGAGATGTCTTTGTAGAACGCCGAGATGGAGAGCAGCCCCAGCCGCGCGCCGAAAAAGGAGGCGTTGACTTCGTAGTTCCACGCCTTCGCGGCCTCGAGCGTCGAGTTGCCCAGCGTGATCGAGTTGCCGGGGTAGAAAAAGCCCGTCTGCCGCGCCACGGACGTGGGCAGGCGCCGGTTGAAGTCGGGGCGCGCCAGGGCCCGGTACGCCGCCAGCCGGAGGGTCAGAAAGTCCGTCGGGCGGATGGCGAGGTGCGTGTTGGGCAGCCACACGGTTTCCCGGTGCGTGGCCGACGTGTCGCGCACCGAGCCCGAGGGGATGGGAAAGCTGCTCAGTTCGACGGGCGAGTAGCGCGCCGCGTAGTCGTTGTTCTCCTGCTCCACGCGCACGCCCACGATCCACGTGACGCGGCGGCCAAAGTCGAGCGTGCTCATCGCGTACGCCGCCGACACGCGCTCGGCAATGTCGTAGTAAAGGCCGCGCGCCTCGACGTTGTCAAAGTATTCGGGGCGGTTCTGGCCGGGGGCGTAGCCGTTTTCGTTGAGCGCCCACCACGCCCGCAGCGCGTCCCGGTTGATGATGGGCGCGAGGTTGAAGCGCCCGTAGAGGTCTTCCGTCCGTCCGGCCACGAAGTTGCTCGCCAGCACGATCTTGCCCTCGCCCTTGTTGGTGGCCAGGTCGGAAAACATCGTCCCCGAAAAGTCTTTGGGCACGACCGTGCCGTCGGCGAGGCGCACGTACTGGGGAAAGGCGCTGTTGTAGTAGGGCGAAAAGAGTTCGCTGCGGTCGCGGCTTCGGCTTTTGTCGCGGTACTTGCCGCCGACTTTGACCTGCCCCCAGATGGCGGTGCCAATCGTGTAATCGCGCCATAGGTTGAGGTAGGCGCCCAGGTCGGTGTCCCTGCTCTTCTCCGTCCGGTAGGCGGCGTCGTAGAGAAACGCCTGGTCGTAGTTGTTGAGGGCGTACGGGATGAGCTGGGCCGGGTCGCCCTTGCGCAGGCTGTCCGGCACGAGGGCCATGCCCGCCACCACCTGCCCGTTCTGCGTCTGCGACGGCTCGGTAAAGACGAGTTCGTAGTCGAACGGGTTTTCCGACTTCGACCGCGCCAGCGACAGGCCCCACGAGGCGTTGAGGCCGAACAGGTGGTTCTCGCCCGTGAGGGCGCCGTTGAAGAGGTCAATGGTCTGCTCGCGGTCGCGCGCCGAGTAAAAGACGAGGTCCTGGAGCGGGTAGCTGCGGTCGTAGGTGATGTAGTCGCGCGAGGTGTGGTTGTAGAGCAGGCTCAGCTTGGCGAAGCCGCCGTCGGGCGTTTCGACGTCGAGAATGGTGCCCAGCCCGCGCCGCCGCCGGATCTCGTCGGTGTACTGGAGGTCGAGGCCGTCAATGCGGTAGTCGGTCTGCTCGTTGAGCGACGTGTCGTAGCCCACGTCGTAGGCTTCCTTACTGCGGTTGCGCTGCTCGATGTTGCCCGTGACCTGCACGCCCAGGAAGTCTTTGAAAAAGCGCTGGCCCACGCGCAGGTTGGCGGCGTACTGGCCGGCGTCGTTGGCGAGTTCGTTGTAGGAGCCGAGCACGTCCACGCGCACCTCGCGCTGCCGGGGCGCCCGCCGCGTGACGAGGTTGACGGCGCCGGCGATGGCGTCGGCGTCCTTGTCGGGCGTGAGGGCCTTGAAAAGCTCGATGCCCGCCAGCGACCCCTGCGAAATCGTGCTCAGGTCCACGCTGCGCGACTCGGCATCCGTCGGCGCGATCTTGACGCCGTCCACCGTGATGCTCGTAAAGCCACCGCTGAGGCCGCGCAGCACGATCTGGCTGGCCTCGCCGCCCGAGCGCTGCACGGCCACGCCGGGCAAGCGCCCGATGGACTCGGCGGCGTTTGCGTCGGGCAGCTCCTTGATTTTCTCCTCCGACACGACGTTGACAATCGTGTTCGAGGCCAGCTGCTGGTTGATGGCGGCGGCCTGCCCCACGAGCTGCCCCGACACCACCACCTCGCCCAGGATGGCGCTGGGCGCGAGGGCCACGTCGAGCGTCGCCGTCTCGCCGTCGGCGATGGTGACGGGCACCGTCTTGGCCTCGTAGCCCACGAACGACACCCGCACGTTGTACACGCCCGCCGGGATGTTGCCGATGCGGTAGGTGCCCTCGACGTTCGTGGCCGCGCCCAGCGCCGTGCCTTCGAGGAAAACGTTGGCGCCGGGCAGCGTGCTCGCGTCGCGCGCGTCGGTAACGGTGCCGCGCAGCGTGCCCTGCGCCGCCGCCGGCGCGGCCATCCCGAGGGCGAGGACGAGGGCGACGATGAGCGCCGCGCACAGGCGGGCGGCAAGAGAAAGCACGGAGACCATGGTGGGAAGCGCTTCCGAAAAAGGATGAAAAGCCAGGCGCGAAGGGCGGTTTAAGGCCCGCTGCGCCTCAGTTACCGGTTAAGCTATGGCACCGGCTCGCCTTTGTCAAGGAAACCGGAAGCGATTTCGGCGTGCCCTGCCCGGTCCGCCCTCAGCGACGGTCTATG
>CBDUCD010000243.1:0-4497 GCA_965365535.1 uncultured Rhodothermales bacterium
ACGAGCGAGATTTCGGGCTCCGACCAGCTCACCATCATCAGCAGGGGCGTCAAAAACTACCCGTTCACGGCGCCCGGCACGAGCTTCGACGAGCCGTACTCGATGAACGTGATTGACATCTGCCCCGTGGGCGCGCTCACGAGCATTGACTTCCGGTTCAAGGCGCGGGCGTGGGAGGTGTCGCGCACGCCCTCCATCACGGTGCGCAATGCGAAAGGGTCGAACTGCGAGTACTGGGTGCGCGACAACCTCGTCGTCAACGTCGTGCCGCGCCAGAACCTCGACGTGAACGACTACTGGCTGCCCGACGAAGACCGCGGCGGCCTCGACCACTTCAACGAAAACCGCCCCCTCGGCCCCCAGGTGCGCCGCGACGGCCGGCTCGCCGGGGCCACGTGGGACGAGGCGTACGCCCGCGCCGCCGACATCCTGCGCGATGCCGGCCCGGACGTGGTGTTTCTCGGCTCGGCCTACGCGACGGTCGAGGACAACTATCTGCTGCTGAAGCTGGCCGAGGCCGTCGGGGCGGAGGCGCCGCAGTACCTGCCGCACGTCGTGGAAGGCGCGGGCGACGGCTGGCTCGTCACCGACGACAAGACGCCCAATGCGCAGGGCTGCGAGCGGCTGGGCATCGCGCCCGTGGACGAGGCCACCTTCCGCAGCCGCGTGGCGGCGGCGCGCGTGCTCTACGTGCTCGAAGACGACCCCATCGGCGCCGGGCTGCTCGCGGCAGGCGACCTGGCGGGCGTCCGCGTCATCACGCACCACTACCACGCCACCGACGCCCTGCTGGCCCACGCCGACGTGGCGCTGCCCGCCGCGATGACGGTCGAAACCGTGGGCACGTTCGTCAACTGCGACGGCCACGCGCAGCGCGTGGTGCCCGCCAAGGCCGTGCGCGGCGTCAACCGGACGCTGGCGATGGCGATGGGCACGACGCGCGCCGACCAGCACGGCACGCCCTTCGACCGCTGGCACAACGAAAGCCACCGCGTGGACTGCCACCCGTCGTGGGAGATGCTGCCCGAAATCGCCCGCCACCTGGGCCACGCCCTCGACTTCCGGGGACCGAAGCAGATCATGGACGAAGTAGCCGCCCAGCGCCCCGCCTTTGCCGGCGCCACGTACGACGCGATGGCCCTGCAGGGCGTGCGCCTGCAAAGCGTGGGCGAGGCCGTCTGATGCAGGCCGCCAGGGCCTTGCCGTGCGCCATGCTGCTGCTCGCGCTCGGCCCGGCGGTGCACGCGCAGGACGCGCCCTCTCAAAGCCGGTTTGCACTCTGGCTGAGCGAAGGCGCGGGGCTGAGTACGGAAGGAATCGGCTTCGTAGTCAGCCTGTCAGGGACGATAGGCGGTCGTCATCTCGTTTCGGCGCGGATGGCGGGAGGTTTTGAGCCCGTGTTTTTCCCCTCGCGCTCGCCGGCAGAATCCGTCGTGGACGTGGGCGTGCTGTACGGGCGCACGTGGCCCGACGGCTCCGGCAGCGGCCACACGTCCATTGCCGCCGGGCTGGCGTACGTGGAAGGGGTGCGTCGCGGCGCGTACATCTACGGCCCGGGGATGGGGTGTTCTTTCTTCTGCGGGTCCACGTATGACGAGCGGCCCTTCCGCACCGTCGGCATCCCGGTCGAGGCGCGGATTTCGCTGGCACCCCTTCGTTTCGTGGGCATCGGGGTGGGGCTGTTTGGCAACCTCAACCCCGTTCGCCCTTTCGTGGGCGGCGCCGTTCACGTTCACCTCGGCAAGCTGCGCTGAGGGCAGGTGTTACGAGCGGGCAAAGACGCGCGGCGCCCGCAACATGGGGCGGCGCTCGGGGTGGAGAGGGTGAACCAACCCGCTACGGCTATGAACGAGAAAGACGAGAACGCCGGCGTCCCCGACTACGGCGGCAGCAGCGGCTACGCGAAGGATGCGCCCCAGTCCGGCATGGTGCAGGACGAAGACGCGGCGCCGAAAACACCCCATCGCCCGCCCACCGGCGGCGGCAGCGAAAACGGCTCCAACCCCGGCCCCGCCTCCCCTTCCGCGACGACCGACACCAATCCCAACGCCTGAACCCGCCATGCCCAACGCCAACCAGCCCAGCGAGCGCACCTCGCACCCGCAGGGCATCCCCGACGCCTCGACCTCGCAGGAAAAAGCAACCCTCAACGAAGACCGCGTTATCCGCGACGACGGCGCGATGGAGCGCACCGAGGGCGGCTACGTCCAGAGCGCCGACGCCGCCTACGACGACGACCGCGACGGCGGCACCCGGACTTCGCGCCCCAGCGGTCGGTCCGGCGTCAACGAGCAAAAGCCCGACCGCCCCAACGACACGGGCGAGCTGGCCGAGCGCGGCTGAACGCGCCGCCCCGATAAGCAAAAAAAGCCCCCGGCGCCACGTCAGGCACCGGGGGCTTTTTCGTGCAGCGGGCAATGCCTACTGCACCTTCTGCAACTCGATCACGGCCACGGCGCCATTCATCTGCGGGCCCAGGTCGGACTCGGCGCGGACGGTGACGTGGGGCGCGGCTTTGGTCACGTAGAGCGTGGCCTTGCCTGCCGGGTTGTCGTCCTGCGGGGCGTAGTCCACGACAAACGTGTCGAAGGTGCCGGCAGGCGTGGTGACGCTCTGCTCGCCCGTGACGTGCACGCGGATGGGGCGGGCGCCCTGCGCCTGCGGGCTGTACGTCGTAAACGTCTGGTCGAAGTCGGGGCCGAGGGCGAGGCCCGACAGGAACACCTCGAAGGCCGCGCCGTCGCCCACGAGGGGCTCGCCAAAGGTGCTGTCCACCTCGACGCCGCCCATCATGGACTGCATGGAGCCCTTGACGTGGGCGCCGTCGTAGTCGAAGTGGAGGGTGCCGCCCATGCTGCCGCTGCTGCGGCGCAGCGGCATGAGCGTGCCCGCCATCACCTCGAAGGTGTCCACGGCAATGCCGCCGCCGGCGACGGCAGGCAGCTCGGCAGCGTCCACGATGCGCCAGAACGTCGCGCCGTCCTGCGTCACCTGGGAAATGGTGCGCGTCGAGGGAATGACAAGTTCCTGTCCCATCACGCTCACGTTTGTCGTGTAGTCCATCTGGCCGGCTTTGAGGGCGGCGTCGGAGGACGCCACCTGGGCCGCGACGGGTCCGGCGACAAGCGCGAACAGGAGGGCGGCAGTTGCCTGTTTCATGTATTTGTTTTTTGGTGGGTTAAAGGCCGCGCAAGATACGACCGGGTCGCCGCCGTATGCGCCCCAGAGGGCAGAATGTTTCGGGGCGTGAGACGGGCGCGGGCGCGGGGTGAAGCCTCGCCGAAGGGGAACGGCGCGGTTGCACGAGAGGGCGCCCATCGGCTACCTTTTCGGGCTCTGGCCCCGCCCTGTCTCACCCCGCCACCTGCATGGACATTCCGCTCTACTGGCTCGCCCTTATCGGCTTTCTCGTGCTCAACGTGATGCTCATCTCGGCGTCCGTGCTCGTGTACGCCGAGCGCAAGGTGTCGGGCTACATCCAGAACCGCCCCGGCCCCAACCGCGTCGGGCCGTTCGGCTTTCTGCAGCCTTTTGCGGACGTGGCCAAGCTCATCTTCAAAGAGGACATCCAGCCCACGGCGTCGAACACGTTTGTGCACTCGCTGGCGCCTTTTCTGATGGTGATGATCGCCATGACGACGGCGTCGCTGATTCCGTTTGCGCGCGGCGTGGTGATCGTGGACGTGGGCGTGTCGGCGCTCGTCGTGCTGGCACTTACGTCGGTAGCCGTGTACGGCGTGACGCTGGCGGGCTGGTCGTCCAACTCGAAGTTTTCCCTCCTGGGCGGGCTGCGGTCGGCGGCGCAGATGGTGTCGTACGAGCTGGCGATGGGGCTGGCCGTCGTGTCGGTGATTCTGCTGACGGGCTCGCTGCGGCTCGTGGACATCGTCGAGGCGCAAAGTGGCGGCCTGGCCCTGTTGGGATGGAACGTGTTCCGCAACCCCGTCGGCGCCATCATCTTTATCGTGACGGCCTTTGCCGAGACCAACCGGGCGCCCTTCGACCTGCCCGAGGCCGAGCAGGAGCTCGTGGGCGGCTACCACACCGAGTACAGCGGCATGAAGTTCGGCATGTTCTTCCTGGCCGAGTACGTCAACTTTTTCGTGGCCTCGTTCGTCATCACGACGTTCTTTTTCGGCGGCTACCTCATCCCCTTCGAGCCTGCCCTGCTCGGGGCGTTTCCGGCCCTCGAAGGCAGCATCCTGCTGGGCGCCCTCCAGATTCTGACGCTGTTTTTGAAGGCGGGCTTTTTCGCCTTTCTCTTTATCTGGGTCAGGTGGACGCTGCCGCGCTTCAAGTACCAGCAGCTCATGACGCTGGGCTGGAAAATGCTGCTGCCCATCGCGCTCGCCAACGTCGTGCTCTACGCCCTCGCCCTCGCGGTTTTGCACTGAGAGCCTGTTTATGAATGGAAAAACGGGCGTCTGCGTGTCCCCTCTCCAGGGGGAGAGGGTTAGGGTGAGGGGGAAGCGCCTGTTTCGCTCCGCAGCGCGCGGG
>CBDUCD010000244.1:0-4489 GCA_965365535.1 uncultured Rhodothermales bacterium
GGCACGCCGCTCGTGGTGCTGGGCGGCAAGGACTACGGCATGGGCTCGAGCCGCGACTGGGCCGCGAAAGGCACGGCGCTGCTGGGCGTAAAGGCCGTCATCGTCGAGTCGTTCGAGCGCATCCACCGCTCGAATCTCATCGGGATGGGCGTTTTGCCGCTCCAGTTTGCCCCCGGCCAGAACGCCGCCTCGCTCGGACTGGACGGGACGGAGACGTTCGCCATTCCCGTGGACGAAGGCGTGCAGCCGCGCCAGGCGATAACCGTCACGGCCACGCGTCCGGGCGGCGAGACGGTCACGTTCGAGACGACGTGCCGGCTCGACACGCCCGTCGAGGTGGATTACTACCGGCATGGCGGCATCCTGCACTACGTGCTGCGCGACTTCCTGAGCAAGTCGCCGCAGGGCGTGGGGGCGTGAGGGCTGCCCGCTGCGGCCACCCGTAGGGGCGTACCGCGGTACGCCCCTACTTTCTTGAGCGGAGGCGCACGGGGCAGGGCGCAATGAATGGCGCCCCTGCGGCCCTTCTCCATTCGACACTCGCCATTCGACACCCCCATGATTCCACCGCTCCGATGGAACGCTGACGCGTGCCGCGTGGACCTGCTCGACCAGACGCGCCTGCCCGTCGAGGAAACGTGGCTGCCCATCACGACCGTGGACGAGATGGCCGACGCCATCCGCCACCTGCGCGTGCGCGGCGCGCCCGCCATCGGCATCGCGGCGGCGTACGGCGTGGTGCTGGCGCTGCGGGGCGAAGCCGCCAGTCCCAGCCAGGCCGCCCGCGACGCCACGGCCCTCCTGCGCACCACGCGCCCGACGGCGGTAAATCTGTTCTGGGCGCTCGACCGCATGGCGGGCGTCGTGGAGGCGCACGCCGGCGCCGACGCGGATGCGCTCCGGCAGGCGCTGCTGGCCGAGGCCGACGCCATTTTCCGCGAAGACCAGGAGGCCGGGCGGCGGCTGGGGCAGCACGGGCTGTCGCTATTCAAAAGCGGCATGACCGTTCTGACGCTCTGCCACACGGGCGGCGTGGCCACGAGCGGCTACGGGACGGCCCTCGCGCCGCTTCTCATGGCAAGGGAGGCCGGGATGCACCTGCGCGCTTTTGCCTGCGAAACGCGCCCCCTCCTCCAGGGCGCCCGCATCACGGCGTGGGAGCTGACAGAGGCGGGTGTGGACGCGACGCTCATCACCGACTCGATGGCCGCCCACGTCATGCAGCGCGGGCTCGTGGACGCCGTCATCGTGGGCGCCGACCGGATTGCGGCCAATGGCGACACGGCCAACAAAATCGGGACGTACGGGCTGGCCGTCCTTGCCCGCGCCCACGGGCTGCCGTTCTACGTGTCGGCGCCCCGCTCGACGGTTGACCCCAAAACCGCCACGGGCGCCGACATTCCCATCGAGGAGCGCGACCGCCGCGAAATCACCCACGCTTTCGGGCGGCAGACGGCGCCGGACGCCATCAAGGTCTATAACCCCGCCTTCGACGTGACGCCCGCCCGCCTCATCACGGCCATCGTGACCGAAAGCGGCGTTTTCGCGCCCGGCGATGTGGCAAAAGAGGTGGCCCCGGCGTCGCGCGGCTGAGGTAGATTCCATGATCGCCCCTGCCCCCATGCCCGCCCTCGACATCCAGCCCGTCGGCTTCGACCAGCTCGACACCATCCGGCAGCTCAACCGGACGATTTTCGACGAGGAGCGCATCATCAACACGTTCGAGCGCGACGACCTGCTGATGCTCGTCGCCCGCAGCGGCGGCGTGCCCGTGGGCTTCAAGGTGGGCTACCGCGAAAACCGCTTCAACTACTACTCGGCCAAGGGCGGCGTGCTCGAAGCCTTCCGCCGCCAGGGCGTCGCCCGCAAGCTGCTTTATGCCATGCAGGAAATGGCGCGCGAACGCGGCTTCCGCATTTTCTGCTTCGACACGTTTCCCAACCGCGACCCCGGCATGACGATCATGGCGCTGCACGAAGGCTTCCGCCTGACGCGCGCCGACTTCAACACGACGTACCGCGACTACCGCCTGCGCTTCGAAAAGGCGCTTTGAGAGGTTGGTTGGTTTGCTGAAGAAGCCCGACAAACCAACAAACCAACCCCAACCAACAACAAACCCAACCAACCCGACATGCTCTGGTGGCACGCCGTCATTCTTGGCCTTTTGCAGGGACTCGCCGAGTTTCTGCCCATCTCGTCGTCCGGGCACCTGGTGCTGGGCGAGCATTTTCTGGGGCTCACCAGCAATGACGTGACGTTCGAGGTGTTCGTCCACTTCGGCACGGCGCTGTCCATCCTGACGGTTTACTGGAAGCGCATCGCCCGCATTCTGGGCGATGCGTTCGCGGCGCTCTCGAAGCCCCGGGCGTGGCGGATGGCGCTGCAGCCGGGCCGCATCGAAAGGGCGCAGGGCGACACCATCAGCTACGACGTGCCCGAGGCGTCGGGCGGGCCTGTCCCGTCGCTGCGCGTGGCGCTCTACGTGCTCCTCACGATGGTGCCCACGGGCATCGCCTACGTCCTGTTCAAAGACCCGCTCGAAAGGGCTTTCTCCGACCCGCGCCTCGTCAGCGGGATGCTGCTCGTGACGGGCGTGCTGCTCCTGCTGACGCGGCTGCGGCCCGCGCCCGACGGCGTGCTCTCGCCCGTCAAGGCGTTTTTCATCGGCGTGGCGCAGTCGTGCGCGCTCGTGCCCGGCATCTCGCGCAGCGGCTCGACCATCTGCGCGGCCATCTACCAGAACGTGGACCGCAAGGAAGCCGCCGACTTCTCGTTTCTGATGCTCCTGCCCGTGGTGCTGGGCGCGACGCTTCTTAAAACGCTCGAAATGCTCGACACGGGCATGACCGTCGCGCCCCTGCCGCTCGCCATCGGCACCCTCGTGGCGTACGTGTCGGGCATTTTCGCCATCCGCGCCGTCGTCGTCCTCGTCCAGAAGCAGGCGCTCCAGTACTTCGCGTTTTACTGCTTTGCCGTGGGCATCCTGGGGCTGCTGCTGATCGGGTGATGGGAGGGGGGCGCGCCCTCGCCCGCCTCTAACCGCCAACCGCCAGCATCAAACCCCTATCTTGCCCCGCCCCTAACCGCTGTTCCCCATGAAGCTTCGCGTGTTCGTCGTGGACGACGACCGGCATTACGCCCGATTGCTCTCGTACCGACTCGAACGCAACGTGGATCACCAGGTGCGCGTGTTTCACAGCGGCGAGGACGCCCTCGCGGCCCTCGACGGCGAAGAACCCCACCTCGTGCTGCTCGACATCATGATGCCCGGCATCGGCGGCATCGAGACGCTGCGGCAGGTGCGCGCGCGCAAGCCCGACGTGGCCGTCGTGATGGTGTCGGCGCAGGGCGTCGTGGATACCGCCGTCGAGGCCATGAAGCTGGGCGCCTACGACTACATCACGAAAGGGCAGGACGAACTCGTCAAGCTCGACACCGTGGTGGCGCACGTGCGCGAGCGCGCGGCCATGTCGCAGGAGCTTTCGACGCTGCGCAGCCAGGTTAAAAAGCGTTACAGCTTGCAGGGCCTCACGGGCACCAGCGAGCCCATGCAGCGCGTCTATAACCTCGTCGAAAAGGCGCTGCGCGGCGACCTGACGGTTGCCATACAGGGCGAAAGCGGCACGGGCAAAGAACTTGTCGCCAAGGCCATCCACTTCAACTCGACGCGCAAGCGCGGCCCGTTTGTCGTCGTCAACTGCGCCGCCATCCCGCGCGAGCTGATGGAAAGCGAGTTTTTCGGCCACGAGAAAGGCTCGTTCACGGGCGCCCACGCCCGCAAAACGGGCAAGTTCGAGCAGGCCGACGGCGGCACGATCTTTCTCGACGAGATCGGCGAGATGAACCTGGACTTGCAGGCCAAGCTGCTGCGCGCCCTCCAGAGCCGCGAGATTACGCGCGTGGGCGGCAACGACACCATCACCTTCGACGCGCGCGTCATTTCGGCCACCAACCGCGACGTGCTCGAGATGATACGCGCCGGCCTGTTCCGCGAAGACCTCTACTACCGCCTGTTCCAGTTTCCCATTCCCCTGCCACCCCTGCGCGAGCGCGGCGAAGACATCCTGCTCCTGGCCGAGCAGATTCTGCGCGAGTACGTGGCCGAGCACCCCGATTTCAAGGGCAAAAAGCTCTCGCCCGGGGCCAGACGCGCCATCGTGGACTACCGCTGGCCGGGCAACGTGCGCGAGCTCAAAAGCGCCGTCGAGCGCGCCATCCTCATCTCCGACGCGCCCGAAATCTCCGCCGACGACCTGATGCTGGCCGATGGCAACCCCATCACGCCGTGGGCGCGCCGCGTCTCGCTTGCCGACGCGGGCGAGCGCGTGCCGCCTGCCGCGGCGCAACCCCTGCCGCCGCCCCCGCGTAGCGCCCCGCCCGAATTCAGCGAAAACGGCGCCGACGAAATCGGCGGCGTCACGCTGGGCGAGGGCGACGACATCGTCTCGCTCGAAGACATCAAGCAGCAGGCCGTCGAGCGCGCCTACCG
>CBDUCD010000245.1:0-4467 GCA_965365535.1 uncultured Rhodothermales bacterium
GCAGCGCGTGGCGCGCATGGCGGCCTACACGTACGCCATGGACGCCATGCTCTACCTCGTCACCGGGATGCTCGACCGCCACGACGCGGACATCATGGTCGAGACGGCCATCGCCAAGGTGTTCTGCTCGCACTTCGGCTGGCTCGTCATTGACGACGCGATGCAACTCATGGGCGGCGAGGGCTACATGACCGAAAACGAGTTCGAGCGCATCTGGCGCGACAACCGCATCCACCGCATCGTCGAGGGCTCGAACGAGGTCATGCAGTCGTTCGTGTTCGCCTACGGCGGCAAGCAGCTGGCCGAGCAGATGATTGGCGTGCAGCAGGCGCTGGGGTGGGACGAGGACGAGGCGCCGCTCGATAACGTGCAGCGCATCGTGCGCAACGGCCTCAACGGGCAGGTCGTGGCGCGCGCGCTCTCCCTCGGCCTCCAGCTTTTCCTGGGCGTCAAGCCCGCCGCGCCCGCCGTTGCCGGCGTGCGGCCCGAGCTGGCGCCGTACGCCCGCCGCCTCTCGCGCCTGGTGCAGCAGCACTCGCACAGCTTCAAGATGGTGAGCAAGTGGGAGCGCGAGGCCATTGTGACGCGGCAGGTGCAGCAGGCCCGCGTGGCCGATAATGCCGTGCTGCTGTTCGCCCTCACGGCGGCGCTCTCGAAAATGGACGCCCAGCTCCGCGACGGCGCCGACGGCCCGGCCTTCGAGCGCGACCGCGCCGCCCTGGCCCACCTGTTCGACCTGTTCGAGGACGACTTTGCCCGCAACGTCGAGGCGCTGCGCCACAACGCCGACGCCACGCTGCACCCGGCAGCAAACCAGGCGTTTGCGTACATGGACACGCTGCCCAACAGCGACTACGTCATCCACGAGTCGTCGCCCAGCGCGGCGGGCACGGGCATGGCGCTGCCGACCGAACACATTGCCCAGTTTCCGGGAGACCGTTACGTCTCAGCCGGAGACGGCGCGGCGGGGCAGCCCGCCCTCAACAGCCCCGCCTGACGCAACGCGCCTTTTCACCATCCAGCAAAAAGCCGATGCTCCCTTGCGGGAAGGTCGGCTTTTTGCTTGACATAGAGAGAGCGTGCGGCCTGCACCATTGCCGGCGCGCGTGAAGGGGCCTCGAATTGCCGGGGAGTCATCCAAACTTCAACGCGCGCGGCACGGTGTTTTCTTTACTTGCAAACAGCCAAAGGCACGATTTTTAGGCACTTAGCCTCCACCCAATGACGCCTCGCTCGTTTCAGGATGGCTCGCGCAGCACCGACCCTGCCCCACAGGCAAACGGGCGGCTGCGGCTGGGAGGGGGCAGCACGGTAGCGGTCGTGCTGATGGGGCTGGGCGGGCCTTCGGGCGAAGCCGACATTGCGCCCTACCTGGAGCGCCTCATCATGGACCCGGCGCGGGTGCGGTTGCGGGCGGTGCCGCGCTGGCTGCGCGAGCGCCTGGCCCGTTTCCTGGCCCGCCGGCGCGCGCCCGGCATGGCCGCCGCCCTCCACGCCGTGGGCGGCACCGCGCCCGAAATCCGCCTGCTGGGCGAGCAGGTGCGCGCCCTCGAAACCGAGCTGGGCCGCTGCTACGGCGCCGAGGGCGTCGCCTTTCGCGGCTACACCGCGCTGCGCTACGGCAGCGAACCCCCGGCCCGCCTGCTGGCGCGGATGCAGGCCGCCGGCGTCACGCACGTCATCCTCGTGCCGGCAGCGCCCGTGCGGCTGCGCGCCCTTACCGACTCGTGCCTGGCGTGGTGGCGCGCTGTGACGGTTGCCGAAGGCTTCGACCACGTGCCCACCACCGCGCTGCCCGCGCATGGCCATCAGGAGGGCGTCATGGAAGCCCTTTCCGACCGGGTGGACGAGGCGCTCCAGCGCTTTCCGCGCCTGCTGCGCGACGACGTGCACCTCATCTTCGCGCTCCACCCCGCCGCCGCCCTCGACGCGCCCGACGGGGCGCCCGAGAAGACGCCCCTGGCGCCCTTCGTGGCGCGCCTGCGGGCGTACCGGAGCGAAAAGCGGCCCTGCCACTACGCGTACGTGCAGAACTGGGGCCTCAGCCGGCAGCCCGTGCCCGTCCTCGTCGAAGCCCTCGACCGGGTGACGGCCGCCGGCGGTACGGGCGCCGTCGTCGTGCCCGTCGGCTTTACGACCGAGACGATGGAGACGGCCTACGAACTGGACGTGGTGCTGCGCGGGCTGGCCGAAGCGCATGGCTTGCAGCAGGTCGAAATCGCCGCCGCCCTCAACTGCAACGGCCTTTACCTGCGCGCCCTCGCCACGGCCATCCGGGACAAGGTGTACCTGCCCGGACAGGGCGACGGCACCGTGCTGCCGATTCCGGTGCCGTCGCGCCGCCTTTCCGCCCGCGATGGCGCCGTCTGACCACCTGCTGCGCACCTTTGCCAGCATCGCGCCGGGCACGCGCGTGCTCGACGCCGGCTGCGGCGCGGGCCGCCACACCGTCCCGCTCGTCCAACTCGGCTTCGAGGTTGACGCGTGCGACCGCGACGCCGGGCGCGTCGAGGCGTGCAAGTCCGCAGTAGGGGCTGCTGCCGGCGACGGGGCGGCCCGTCGCATCGCCCTTCACGACGCCGCCCACCTGCCCTACGCCGACGAGACGTTCGGGTGGATCGTCGCCTGCGGCCTTTTCGACCGCTACTCCGACGCCGAGCGGCTGGCCCTGCTGGCCGAGCTGCGCCGCGTGCTCGCGCCGGGCGGCTGGCTGTACGTGGTAGCGCGCCTCGCGCCCGACGCCCTCGAAAGCCTGTTCGGGCGCGCCGGCTTTGCCCGCGCCGAGGCGCCCGCGCCCGAAGGCGACGCCACGCGCGCCATCTTCCGCCGCGTGGACGCCGCGACCGTCGCCTGAACCCTCAGCCGCCGATAGGTGGGCGCTCGCGGTGGAAGCCGGTCGCCTGCTGGTAATGGTGCGCCAGGCGCAGCGCCGCGTCGTCGCGGTCGAGGGCGCCGATAAACGAGATAGTGCCCGGGCTGCGCCGCTCGGGCTGGCCCTCGACGGGGTTGAAGGCGTTCGGGACGACGACGCACGGGTGCCCCGTCAGGTTCGTGATGGTCAGGATGTCGTCGTTGAAAGACGGCGCCACGAGCACGTCGAAGCCCCTCATCGCTGTAGCCACCTCTTGCATCAACAGGGTGCGGGCGCGGGCCATCTGCACGTACTCGACGGCAGGCACGAGGCGGGCGGCGCGGAATACGTGCGGCCACGCGTTGCGCGTCTGCCGCGCCATTGCGTCCACGCCGCCGCTGCGCGTAAGCGCGTCGAACGCTGCCGCCCCTTCGACCGACAGCATCGCCGAGATGGCGCCCGTGGGCAGGCCCGTCGGAAACGCGACAGGCGCCATCTCGACGCCCGCGCCGCGCAGCACGTCGAGGGCGGCCCCATCGGCCTCGCGGCCCGCGTAGTCGCGCGCGAAGGCCGCCTCCAGAAAGCCCACGCGCAGCCCTTGCACGGGCAGCGTGGGACTGAAAGGAAACGGCACGTCGCGGCTCGAGGCGTCGCCCGCGTCGGCGCCGTGGAGGGCGCTGAAGACGAGGGCGCAGTCGAGGGCGGACCGGGCCATCGGCCCGAGTTTGTCCATGCTCCACGACAGCGCCATGGCGCCCGTGCGGGGCACGCGTCCGTACGTGGGCCGCAGCCCGGTAATGCCCGTGCGCGTGGAGGGCGAGACGATGGAGCCGAGCGTTTCGCTGCCAATGGCAAAGGGCACCAGCCCCGCCGCGACCGCCGCCGCCGGCCCCGCAGAGGACCCGCTGCTGCCCTGCTCGACGTTCCACGGGTTGCGCGTCATCCCGCCAAACCACACGTCGCCCCAGGCCAGCTCGCCCAGGCTGAGCTTGGCCACGAGCACGGCGCCCGCGTCTGCGAGGCGCCGCACCACCTCGGCGTCCCTGTCGAACTGCTGTTCGCGGTAGGGCGCCGTGCCCCACGTCGTCGGGGCGCCCGCGGCGGCCAGCAGGTCTTTGGCGCCGTAAGGGATGCCGTGGAGCGGTCCGCGCCACCGCCCGGCGGCGATCTCGGCGTCGGCGCGGGCGGCCTCGGCGAGCGCCCGCTCGGGCAGCAGCGTCACGACGGCGTGGAGGTCGGCGTCGTAGCGTTCGAGGCGGGCGAGGGCGAGGCGCGTTAGCTCCACGCTCGTCACCTGCCGGGTGCGCACGAGGTGCGCGAGGGCCGCCACGCCCGCAAAGGCCAGGTCGGTGTCCGTGGCAGGCCGCGCCGCCGCGCCGATCCACTCGTCAGGAGCTTCCGTCGCGGCGGGCACGGCGGGCGGCGCCACGCCCACGAACGGGCTGAACTGGAGCGCGGGCGGCACGCTGTTGGGCATGTCGAGCGCGCGGAGGGCGTCGTAGCCTTCGAGGGCCTCGTCCACGTCGGCGACCAGCATTTCGCGCTGCTCGGGGCGAAACGCCACGCCCGCCACGCGCTCGGCACCCGCAATGTCGTCCGGCGTCACGGCGGCGGGG
>CBDUCD010000246.1:0-4459 GCA_965365535.1 uncultured Rhodothermales bacterium
AACCCCTCCCTTGAGGGAGGTGCCCCGCAGGGGCGGAGGGTGTTCGCCACAACCGGCTGCACGGGCAAACACCCCCACCCGCTTCGCGGGAGCCCCCTCAAGGGGGCGGTCTATTCAACGGCGTAACTCCAATCACAAATGACCAATCACGAATGACCAACATCCAACCTCCAATCTCCAACCTCCTCACCCCACCCCTTTCTTTTTCTCCTTTTTGAACATGCGCAGCATCGTGTCCGTCACCATGAAGCCGCCGACGACGTTAATCGTCGCCACGACGAGGGCGGCCACGCCCAGCCACGTCGCCCACGCGCTCTGCTCCATGCCGGCGGCCACGAGCGCGCCCACGATGGTGATGCCGCTGATGGCGTTCGAGCCGCTCATGAGGGGCGTGTGGAGCGTCTGCGGCACCCGCCGGATGATTTCGAGGCCCACGAACGAGGCGAGCACGAAAAGGATGAGGTTGTTGAGCATGGGGGTGGGGGTTGAGACGGGGCGCTTGGCAGAGGGTGATGGGGAGCAGGAGGCTTCTGGGACCTCCCACCACTACCCTCGGGCCTCCAGCAGCGCCTGCACGCGCGCGTTGACGATTTCGCCGCCGCGCGTGAGGCAGGCGCCTGCCGCGATCTCGTCGGCGAAGTCGGGGGCAAAGGCGCCGTCGCGGGTAAACTCCTGCACAAAAGCGGCGACGGTGCGGGCGTAGAGCTGGCTCGCGTGCGCGGGCACGAGGGCGGCTATGTTGAGCGGCGCCAGAATGGTGACGCTGCCGTGCACGACGGTTTCGCCGGGGCGCGTGAGGGCGCAGTTGCCGCCGCCCGGCGCCGCCAGGTCCACCACGACGCCGCCCTCGGGCATCGCCTCGACGGCCTCGCGGGTGACGAGCAGGGGCGCGCGGCGACCGGGGATAAGGGCCGTCGAGATCACCACGTCCGCCCTGGCGACGTGCGGCGCGAGCTGGCGCGCCTGCTGCTGCTGCGCGTCGTCGCTCTGCGCCTGGGCGTAGCCGCCGGCGGCGCGGCTGTCCTGCACCTCGACGGACAAATCCACGAACTGGGCGCCCAGGCTTTCGATCTCCTCGCGCACGGCGGCGCGGATGTCGAAGGCGGCCACGCGGGCGCCCAGCCGGCGGGCCGTGGCAATGGCCTGCAAGCCCGCCACGCCCGCGCCCAGCACCAGCACCTGCGCGGGCCGGACGGTGCCCGCTGCCGTGGTGAGCAGCGGGAAGTAGCGCGGCAGCGCGTTGGCGGCGAGCAGGACGGCCTTGTAGCCCGCAATCGAGCTCATCGCCGAGAGGGCGTCGAGCTTCTGAGCGCGCGAGATGCGGGGCACGAGTTCCATCGCAAAGGCCGTGACGCCTTGCCGGGCGAGGTCGCGGGCCACGTCGGGCGCGTCGAGGGGGTTGAGAAAGCCGACGAGGGTGCTGCCCTCGCGGAGGGCGGCGCGGCCCGGGGCGTCGGGCGCCTGCACGACGAGCACGAGGTCGGCGGCGAGGGCGTCGGCGCGATCCACGAGCCGGGCGCCCGCTTCTTCGTAGGCGGCATCGGGGTAGAAGCTGGCCGCGCCGGCGCCGCGCTCGACGTGGACGGCATAGCCCGACTGGATCAGCCGGGCCGCGCCTTCGGGCACGAGGGCGACGCGGGTTTCGCCGGGCGCGGTTTCGCGGGGGATGCCAACGGTCATGGCAGGCAGGGGTAGGGGAGAGAGGGGCGGCGCAGCCCGGGGAGGTTACGGCACGGCGCGTCCGCCGCCAAAGGGGTAGGGGCGCGGAAACGCGCGGCGGCGGCTAAAACGCCTCGGCGTGGCCGTCGGCGCCCAGCGTGACGCGGGCAAAGTGGGCGCGGGCCTCGGCCAGCTCGGCGTCGCCGGCATCGGGGGGGAGGTGGACGAGGACGAGGCGGCCTGCCCCTGCCTCGGCGGCGACGCGGGCAGCCTGGGCGGCGCTGCTGTGGCCCGGCCCCTCGCCCGTGGCCTCGTGCACGAGCACGTCGGCACCCCGCGCCAGCCGCGCGATGGGCGGCGTGGGGCGCGTGTCGCACGAATACGCGCACACCTTGCCCGAGGGCCGGTGGACGACGCGCAGCCCCACGCACGGCACGCTGTGGTCGCCCGGCGCAGCCGTCACCTCCCACACCTCGTCGCCATAGACGGCGGCGCCTTCGGACTGTTCGACCTCGTGCCACACCACGTCCGGCAGGCCCGTCCACCCGACGGTTTCGAAGGCGTGGAACAGGCGCCGGGCCTGGTCGAGGGCGGGCGCGATGCCATAGACGTGCACGTCGTCGCGGCGGCCCGCGAGCCAGATTTTGAGCATGAAAAGGGGAAAGCCGCCCACGTGGTCGGGGTGCTCGTGGGTGATGACGAGGGCATCCACCCGCGTGGGGTCGAGGCCGGCCACGAGCATCCGCTGGACGAGGTCGCCGCCGCAGTCCACCACGACGGTGCGGCCGCCGTCCGAGAAGGCGAGCATGGTGGTGGTGCGGCGGGCGTCGGAAAGGGCGGCGCCGGTGCCGAGCAGGTAGAGCATGGCGAGCAGGGAAAGGTCAGCAGGCCGCAAGCTACACGGCGCGGCGCGTGGGTGTTCGCAAAAAAGCCGTAGAGGCGGGCCGCTCCGCCCTGCCGGGCGCGCGATCCAGACGGGGGCTGGGTCGTACTCCCGGCCCAGCCCACCCCACGCGTTTGCGCTACCTCCGCCGGTTCACGTACCTCAGCCTGCCCGCGCCCGTCGTGGCCCTCGGGCTGTGCCTGGCCACGGGCACGCTGACGGGGGCGCCCGTGGGGGTGGGGCTGGCGGGTGCCGTGGCGGCGGCGGCGTGGGCCATCTACCTGGCCGAGCGGCTGGTGGTGGCGCCCGAGGACGCCGGCAACCACCCGGGCCGCACGCGCTGGGTGGCGCGGCACCGCCTCCGGCTGGTGGCGCTGTGCGGCGCCAGCACGGCAGGAGGGCTGTGGCTGGCGCGCGGTTTCGGCCTTGCAACGTGGGCTGCCGCCCTCGCCCTCGTCGGGGCCAGCGCCGCGTACGCGCTGCCCCTGGCCGGGCGGCGCCTTAAAACGCTGCCCGTCGTCAAGCCCCTCGTCGTGGGCGTGGCGTGGGCGCTGGCAACCGTCGCGCTGCCCCTGCTCGAAACGTCGGGAAGGGTGGCGGGCGCCGGGTGGATGCTGACGGGGGTGCGCCTGCTGACGGTGGCGGCGAACGTGCTCGTGCACGACTGGGCCGACCGGGCCGGCGATGCGCGGGCGGGCGCCGGCACGCTGCCCGAGGGCTGGCAGTGGAAACACCTGCGCCGCGCGGCGGGCGCCCTCGTCGTGCTCGCGCTCGCGCTCGACGGGGTGCTGGCAGCCGTTTTCGGACCCCTCGCCCTCGTGGACGCGGGGGGGCTGGTGCTTTTCCTCGCCGTCCTCTACCGCGAGCCGCCGCCGGGCTGGCGCACCAGCCTCGCCCTCGACCTCATCGTGGCGTGGCCCCTCGTGACGTGGCTGGCGGGCAAGCTGGTGGGATGATCAGGAATCGGAGGTGCCCGTGTCGAGGATGACGCGCCACGCGCCGTTTTCCCACCGCCAGAACGTGACGTAGCGGCCCCGCCCCAGCGTGTCGCCCGTGGCTTTCTCGACAAGGGCCGACCGGCCCGTCGTGTAGCCGTGGAGGCTGTCGGCAAAGGCGCCCGCGTCCGTGGGGTGCCACACGAGGCGGGCGGACGAGTCGGCGAAAAGGGCGGCGTCGGCCTGCCGGACGCTGTCGAGGCCCTGGATGCCCTGCCTGCCGAGGGCGAGGCGCACGGCGTCGTCGGCGTAGAAAGACATCCACCCGTCGAGTCCGCGCGCGGCGGTGGCGGCGGCGAAAAGGCTGTCGGCGGCCATCAGCCCCGCCCGCACGGGCTGCGGCGGCGCGGTGGGCGCGTGTTCGACGGCTACGGTGCAGGACGGCGCGAGGGCAAAAAGCAGCAGCAGGCGGTGCATGGCAGTAGCGGAAACGCGGAGGCGCCCAAGATATCGCGGGGCCGGGCCTGAAAACGACGCCTCCGGCGCGGGCGCGTGGCCTTTGCGCGTGCCTTGTGCCGTGCCGCCGCGCAGGCTACTTTCATCCCGTTATTCCGCCCGCCCTCATGGATACGCTTGCCGCCGCCGCCCCGCCGCCCACCGCCGTCGAACCCCGCAGCCGCCGCCTGTTCTCGCTCGACGCCTTCCGGGGCGCGACCATCGTAGGGATGATCCTCGTCAACAACCCGGGCACGTGGAGCGCCATCTACCCGCCCCTCGAACACGCCACGTGGCACGGCTGGACGCCCACCGACCTCGTCTTCCCGTTTTTCCTCTTTATCGTCGGCGTGGCCATCACGCTGGCGTACGGGCGCGCCCTCAGCCGTGGCGCCGGGCGCGGCGAGCTGATGCGCAAGGCCGCCGTGCGCACGCTGTGGCTGTTCGGGCTGGGCCTGTTGATGGCGCTGTACCCGTTTTTCACGAC
>CBDUCD010000247.1:0-4448 GCA_965365535.1 uncultured Rhodothermales bacterium
ACCCCACCACCTCGCCACCCGCTACGGCTGGCGGCCCAGGCCGTCGAGCGTCGAGGCCAGCTTTTCGAGGCGGTCGCCGCCCTTCGAGAGGCCACGCGCCGACCGGGCGAGGCCCGCGAGCAGGGCCTGGCGGGCGTCGCCGGCGGGCATGGATTCCGCCTCGTCGAGCGTGCGCGCCAGCCGCGTCGCCTCGGCAGCGGGCACGGTTCCGGCGCGGGTGATCTGATCCACGTACGCGCGGGCCACCGAGAAGCTGGCGGGCCACACGACGCGCGTCTGGTTCTGCGGATTCACCACGTCGCTGCCTGCCGACGCGGCGGCGGCAATCTCGCTCGCGCTCAGAAACTCGCTGGGCTCCAGCCTGAACACGTCCACGCCGCGCCCGATCTCGGAGGCGATGATGTGGCCGTCGTACCAGTAGGCCGACCAGTAGCCGCCCATCACCATTTTCGTCGAGTCCATGGGGCCGCGGTCGAAAAAGGCGATCTCGACGGGGTTTGACGGGTCGGTGAAGTCGAAAACCGAGAGGCCGCCCTGGTACCACGCCTGCACCATGATGTCGCGGCCCGGCACGGGGATGAGCGAGCCGTTGTGGGCGACGCAGTTTTCCTCACTGGTCTGCGGGGCGGGCAGCTTGTAGTAGCTCTGGAAGGCCAGCTTGCGGTTTTCGATGTTGAAAACAGCGTCGGCACCCCACTCCTTCCGGTCGGTGACGCGGCAGCGCGGCGCCACGCCGCCGCCCCACTCGTCGGTGAAGATGACCTTCGTGGCGTCGTTGTTGAAGGTGGCCGAGTGCCAGTAGGCGAAGTTGGCGTCGCCGGCCTGGTCAATGCGGACGGGGTTGGCGGGGTCGCTAATGTCGAGCAGGATGCCGTAGCCCGCGCAGGCGCCGCCGGCAAGCCCGGCTTCGGGATAAACCGTGATGTCGTGGCACTGGTCGGGGCCGGGCCGGGCCTCGCCCCCCGCCTCGGGCTGCCCCGAGGCCATCATGCGCCCCACCACCACGGGCAGCATCTGCCGCAGGGTGGCGCTGTCGGCGGCCGTGGGCGCGCCCGTGCGCTGCTGCTGCTGCACGATGGAGGCAAGCACCTGCCCGGCCATCACGTCGCCCATGACGTAGGGCTGATCTCCGATGGTGACGGTAAAGGCACCGCGCGCCCCGGCGGCTTCGGCCTCCTGGGCCGAGGCAGGATTCAACCCGAGGTTTTCGGCCACCTCGTCGGCTGTGGTGCCGCGCGCGGGCGGCGCCGCGAGGCCCAGCAGAAAGCGCGCCTCGTTCACGATGCGGGCCTGCTCGGGATGCGCGAGCGGCACCCGGACGACCTCGATGCGGAAGCGCGCCGTGTTGGGGTCGTCGCCGGGCGTGTTGGCGCAGCCCGCGAGTTCGTCGCCCGAGCGCACCTGGCTCGTGCCCGAGATGTAGATATAGACGTTGTCCGGGTCGCCCTTGTCGGGGACGAGCGTGTGGGTGTGCGAGCCGCGGCACGTCTGCACGGCGGCCACCTGCTGCGGCAAATCGAGGTTGGTGATGTCGAAAATGCGGACGCCGCGGAAGCGCTCGGCGCTGACCTCGCCCGCCACGCCCCCGGCGCCGCAGTCGAGGCGCCCGCGCGTTTCCTCGACCGACATGAAGAGCAGGTTGCCGTAAACCGACACGTCGCCCTGGCCGCCGGGGCACGCGATGGTCAGGCGCAGCCGGGGGTGGGCGGGGTCGGAGATGTCGTAAACCTGGACGCCCGCGAAGTTGCCCACGAACATGGTGTCGCCCTTGAAGGCCATGTCGCTGTTCATGAAGCCAAAGTCGCCGATGTCGCCGGGATTGTAAAAGCCCTCGGGCCGGTCGGCGTGGCCGACGAGGGTGAGGTTGCGGGCGGCCACGCCGGCGTCTTTCCACCCGGCTTTAAGCCCGACGCGCGGGTCGGCGGAGGACGCCCCTGTGTGGCCTTCGTGCCCGGCGTGATCCTGGGCGCGGGCCGCAAAGGGCAGCAGGGCGGCAAAAAGCAGCAGCCCGCACAGGCGGGCGGCGCGGCGGGGCAGGGCAGGGGCAGGCATGGCGTTGCGGGGCAGGGTTGAGAAAAACGATGGTTACTGGTGGCGCGTGGGCGAAGGCAGCGGCGGACCGTCCAGCATGTCCAGCATCCTCTTGATGTCGGCGCGCTGGTCGGCGTCAATGTCCGTGGCAATGCGGAACACCTCGGGGGCCTGGGCGCCGCCCGGCGTGGCCAGCAGGTCGGCCACCATGATGAGGCCGCCCTCGTGGTGGCGGATCATGTAGCGCAGAAACAGCCGGTCGAAGTCGGCGCCTGTCGCCCCGGCCAGCTCGGCCATCTCGGCGGCGCTGAGCATTCCGGGCATCAGGGCGTGATCCATCCCCGCCATGCCGTCGTGCGCCATCGCGCCCCCATCCATGCAGGCCATGCCGTCGTGCGCCATCCCGCCCTTGTCGGTGCAGGTCATGCCGTCGTGGTGCATGGTGCTGTGATCCATGCCGTCGTGGTGCGTGGCCGTCGTGTCGGCGTGATGCATTTCGGCCATGTCGTGCATCGCGTGCATCGCGGTCGTGTCGGGGTGGTGCATCCGGGCCATCGCGGCGTGATCCATGCCCGCCATGTCGTGATCCATGCCCGTCCTGTCGTGGTGCATGGGGGCGCCGATCTCGGGCGCCGTCTCGCCGTGTTCGCGGAGCCAGCGCTGCATCCACCCGATCTCGTCGCGCTGCGACACCTCGATGCGCTGGGCCAGCGTCTGGAGGGCGTGGTTGGTGGTGCGCGTGGGCACGAGGGCCGTCATGTCGAGGGCCTGGGCGTGGTGCCCGATCATGCCCTGCATGAACACCACGTCGGCAGCGGCGGGGCGCGCGGCGGCGGGTGGGGCGGCGGGCGCGGTGGCCTGGCTGGGCTGTCCGGGGGCGCCGGGCCGCACCGAAGGGGCCTGGGCGTGTGCGGGCGGGCACGTGGCAAGCAGGAGGGCGACCATCGCCGCCAGCGAGAAAAGGCGCGTCATGGATACTTCCGGTAGAAGGGCGCCGCCCGTCCCAAAAAAAGGCGGCAAAGAAGAATGGCCGAAGATACGCAGGCCGCGTGCCCTCAGGTAGGCCGTGCCGCCGGGGCTTTGCCGCCGGAGGGCTGCACCTCCGCCAGCGCGCCGCCCGGCCCGGCCACCACTTTGCCCCGCCGCGACAGGTAGCGCGGCCCGGCGACGACGAGGACGGCCAGCCCCCAGAGGGTGACGAGCATCCCCAGCACACTGGCCACCGAGGGCGGCTCGGGCGCCAGAAACGCCACGTCCATCGTCCCGTGAAAGGCGGCGACGACGAGCACGCTGCCGCGTGTGCTGTTGAACAGCCACGTGAACAGCACGGCGGCGGTGACGAGGCTGAAGCACCAGCCGGCGATGGCGGGCGCCGCCATGCGCGAAAAGCCGGGCGTAAAGGCGAAAAGGGGCAGGTGCCAGCCCGCCCACCCGGCACTCAGCAGCAGCGTCGCCCCCAGCGCGCTGCGCCGCGCCTGCAGGTGCGGCAGCGCAAAGCCGCGCCAGCCCGTCTCTTCGCCCCAGCCGTAGAAAACGAGGCTGACGGCCCAGTAGCCCCAGAAGCCCAGGCCGGGAAGCTCCGGACTCTGCCCGAAGGTGGCGGGATTCCACGCCTCGTGCCACACCAGCCGGGCGGCGAGTACGGCAGTGAGAAAAAGCGCGAACGGCGCCCCCCACGCGACCGCGTGCCAGCGCGCGGGCACCCGCCCGTCCACCATGCGGCAGAGCAGGTCGCGCAGCGCCGCCGGCCCGCTGCTCAGCCGCGCCACGACGAGGGCAGCAAGGGCCGGCCCCAGGCTGCCCAGCAGGTGCCAGACGGGGGAGGCCGGGCGGGGCAGCACGCCCCACGCGGCCAGCACCGGCGGCGCCCACAGCAGCCACGACAGCCCGTAGGCGAGCGCGAAGAAAACAGGCAGGGGGTGGCGGCGGAGCATCGGCAGGCCACGGGGAGGGGCTGGCAGAACGAAGGTAAGCCGGGCGTTGCCACTGTGCCAGACGCCCGGCTCTCACGCACTTGCCAGCCCGTGGCCGCCTACGGGCTCCGTCTCGAACCGCTCGCCAAAGCCGGCAATGAGGGGGCGCCCTTTCGAGATGGCTTCTCGAACAGACGGGAGCGACAGCGACGCCGCGTGGGCCTCCCGGCTTTCCCACACCTCCGACACCCACAGCGCGTCGGCATCGTCCACGTCGCGGGCGACGACGTAGCTCAGGCACCCCGGCATCCCCGAGACGCCGTCGAGGAGGACGGCGATCAGCGCGTCCCGCTTTCCGGGCGCGGCGAGCATCTTCCCGATGAGTCCGTACTTCGTCATGTCGTTGGTTCGAGAGGTGGGAGAGGTGAGCAAGAAAAGCAGCAAAAGGGCACTACGCTTCAAGCGTGCATTCTTCGGACAACTCCTCCAGAAACTCCGGCCTCA
>CBDUCD010000248.1:0-4427 GCA_965365535.1 uncultured Rhodothermales bacterium
CACGAAGCGCCCGACGGCGGCGTAGTCGCCATCGCCCTGCAAGCGCAGGATGTCGGCGGAAAGGGCGTCGGAGGCCGCTTTCATGGCCTCGGGGTGCACGGTGTACGTGCCATCGCTGTTGCGGCTGAAGGCGCCCTTTTCGAGGAAATAGTTGAAGCGGATCATGTTGGCGCGCCCGTGCGCACTGGCGGCGCCAAAGCGGACGGAGCGGAAAATGCCCGCCAGAAACGTCACGTAATGATCCGTCATGTCGCCGTCCCAGTCGCCGCTGCTCTTGAGCTGCTCGACCATGTAAAGCCCCAGCACGTCGGCCTTGCCTTCTTCAAGGGCCGAGTAGTGCTCCTGAAGCGCCTCGCGGACGGTTCCCTTGCCGCCAATCGTGTTTTTGATGCCCAGCCCGTGCGCGACTTCGTGGAACATCGTGTTGCCGAAAAAGGCGTCGAAGGTCACGTGGCTGCGCTGGTCGGGGGCGATGAGGACGCCGGCGATGGGCTCCATGATGGCGTCGAACTTGGCCTGCATGGCGTTTTTGAGCTGGATGCGGCGCGTGCCCCGCTTGAGCTGCACTTCTTCGTCGTTGGGCAGGTTGATGGCGATGGTTTTCGAGCCGGCGTTGCAGTCGCCCGCGTAGTACACGGCGTCGTAGGCGCCCAGGTCGGAGTCGGCGCCGGGCGTTTCCTGCTTGTAAGCGTCCGCGACGGGCAGGCCGCGCTGCAGCTGGGGCAGCAGGGCGGCGTAGCGCGCAAGCCGGTCGCTCCAGGCGCGGTCTTTGACGAGCACGTAGGCTTCGTGCGCCGCCTTCGTGCCCATCAGCCCGTCCTCGTAGTTCTCGATGGGGCCGATGACGAGGTCGAGGCCGTTCGTCTTCATGTCCATCCACGCCAGGTCGCTGGGCTGGTACTGATCGGTGCGGAGGGCCTGGGCGCGCAGCGTGAGGTAGTTTTTGAGGCCCGCGTCGTCGGCGAGGGCGGCGGCGCTGTCGAGCAGGGCGGCGGCACGTTCGACGTGCGCGGCGAAGTATTCGTGGTACGGAATGGCCGTGAGCGATCCATCCGCCGCGCGGCGGACGATGGTGTACTGGCTGAGGAGGTCGGGATTCTGGGCGGCGGCCCCTTCCACCTCCTCTTTCGTGATGTCGGCGGGGTAGAACTGGGCGCCGGCGGGCTTCGGCCCCACGCCCGGCACGAACGGCGTGTTGCCATTGAGCCGGTCCCACGGCCCGTAGTTGATGCGGGCATACCGCGCCAGGTCGGCGGGCAGCGACCGGGCGAGCGAGTCGAGGTTGCCGTACGCCTCGCGGCGGAAAATGGCGTCCATCTCCTGCGCCGCCGCGATGAGGAGGGGCAGCATCCGGCGCTCGTTTTCGGACAGCGCGCCCACGTCGGTCGTGAGGCGGAAGGAGTCGTAAACGGCAAACGAGGAGTCGGGCGTAGCGGTCACGGGATCGGCGGGTTCGCGGTTGCAGGCGGCGAAAAAGAGGCCCGCGAGGGCCAGAAGGGCAAAGCGCATGGCGGCGGAGGGGTTGACGGCGCAAAATACGGCAGGGCGCGCCGGTGAATTAAAAAGGCAGGCCGGGGCAACGGTTGCGCGGTTGCGTCGTTCGGTATTAAGATTGAGTCTAAGAAACGCCCCCACCGATGCTCGACCTCCCCGTTCTCGACGCGCCCGACGGCTGTGCCGCGCCCCTGACGTGTTTTGCGCGCGGCCAGCAGGTGTGCATCGCGTGCGTGGCCGTCGAGGGCGACGAGGCGCAGCGGCTGCGCGAGCTGGGCCTGCGCGAAGGCGCCTGCGTCCGGCTGATGGCCAATGCGGCGCTGTGCGTGGTGGGGCTGGGCGCGTGCCGCATCGCCCTCCGGCAGGAGGTGGCGGCGCGCCTGTTTGCCACGGCAACGCCATGACGCTGGCCGACCTCCACCCCGGCACGCGGGCCACCATCGCGGGCTACGAGCGGGCCGACGTGTCGCCGCGCCTGCTCGAAATGGGGCTGCTGCCCGGCGTGCACGTCGAAGTCGTCCGCCGCGCGCCCCTGGGCGATCCCATCTACGTGCACGTGATGGGGCACCCCCTGTCGCTGCGCCTGCACGACGCGCGGGCCGTCCTCGTCGAACGCCGCTGACGCGATGGAAAAGGTGCTTCAGGCGACGGGCGTGCGGCGCATCGCGCTGGCGGGCAACCCGAACGTGGGCAAGACGACGCTGTTCAACCTGCTGACGGGGTTGCAGCAGAAAGTCGCCAACTACCCGGGCGTGACCGTCGAGCGCAAAAGCGGCAGGCTGAAGGGGCAGCCCGGCGTCGAGGTCGTTGACCTGCCGGGCACGTACAGCCTCAACCCCAAGTCGCCCGACGAGCGCATCGCGTACGACGCCCTCACGGGGCGGCTGCCGGGCGAAGGCGTGCCCGACGTGGTGGTGTGCGTGGTGGACGCGACCAACCTGGAGCGCAACCTGTACCTCGTCGGGCAGGTGCTCGACCTGAGGCTGCCGACGGTCGTGGCGCTCAACATGACCGATGCTGCCGAGGCGGCGGGCGTGCGCGTCGATGCTGAAATGCTGGCCGAGCGGCTGGGCGTGCCCGTCGTCCCCGTCGTGGCGCGCGCGGGGCGGGGGCTGGACGCGCTCCGCGCCGCCGTCGAGACGCCGCCCGCCGCGCCGCCGGCGCCGGACTGGCACCCCATCCCCGCCGTCGCCGTGCGGCTCGACGCGCTGGCCCAGGCGCTGGCGCGCGAGGTGCCCGGCATCCCCGATGCTTTCCGGCGCAGCGACGTGCTGGGCGCGCTCACGAGCGACGTGCTGCTGACGGGCTGGGAAGCGCGGGCGCCCCTTTTCGCCGCCGAGGTGCGCGAGGCCCGCGCCGCCCTCGACGCGCAAAAAGCGCCCTACCGGCAGAGCGAGATGATGGGCCGCTACGCGTGGATCGCGGGCGTCACGCGGGGCGCCGTCCACCGCGCCGCCCAGGACGCCGCCCACACGCGCTCCGACCGCATAGATGCCGTGCTGACGCACCGCGTGTGGGGGCTGGCCGTGTTCGCCCTCCTGATGCTCGTCATCTTCCAGGCCGTCTTTTCGTGGGCCACGCCCGCGATGGACTTGATCGAGATGGGCGTCGGCGCCGTCGGGCAGGGCGTGCGCGCCCTCTTGCCCGCGGCCTGGTACACCGACCTGCTCGTGGACGGCGTCGTGGCGGGCGTGGGCAACGTGGTCGTGTTTCTGCCGCAGATTCTGCTGCTGTTCTTTTTCCTCGGCCTGATGGAGGACACGGGCTACATGGCGCGGACGGCGTTTCTGCTCGACCGCGTGATGCGCCGGATGGGCCTCTCGGGCGCGTCGGTCGTGCCCCTCTTGTCCTCTTACGCGTGCGCCGTGCCCGGCATCATGGCCGCCCGGACGCTGCCGAGCGAGCGCGACCGACTCATCACCATCATGGTGGCGCCCCTCATGACGTGCTCGGCGCGGCTGCCCGTGTACGCCCTCTTTATCGCCGCTTTCATCCCGATGGGAAAGCTGTTTGGCGTCGTGGGATATCAGGGGCTGACGATGTTCGGGCTGTATTTCCTGGGCACGGCGATGGCGTTCGTGGCGGCGTGGGTGCTGCACCGCTTCGTGTTCCGGGGCGCCGAGTCGGGCTTCGTGATGGAGCTGCCGCCCTACCGGATGCCGCAGCCGCGCTACGTGCTGCGCCGCATGGTCGAGCGCGCCCGCATGTTTTTCGTGCGCGCGGGCAAGATCATCTTTGGCGTGAGCGTGCTGCTGTGGTTTCTGGCCAACTACCCCGCGCCCCGCGCCGACGCCCTCGATGGCTCCGCCCTCCAGACGACGACGGACGCGCGCAGCGTCACGCCCGAGGGCGTCGAAAAGGTGCCCGCCGGCGTGCCCGTCTCCCAGGCGTCGGAGCGGGTGCGGCAGTCGTATATCGGGCGCTTCGGGCGCTTTCTCGAGCCGGCGATGCGGCCCCTCGGCTTCGACTGGAAAATCAGCGCGGGCATCGTGACGGCGATTGCGGCGCGCGAGGTCATCGTCAGCGCCCTCGCCACCATCTATAGCGTCGAGGAGGAGGGGGGCGAGCCGCGCCTGTTGCGCGACGCCCTCAAGGCGGATCGCTACCCCGACGGGCGCCCCGTCTATACGCCGCTCGTGGCGCTCAGCCTGATGGTGTTTTTCGTGTTCGCGCTCCAGTGCATGAGCACGCTCGCCATTGCCCGGCGCGAGACGAACTCGTGGCGCTGGCCCCTCGTGATGTGGCTCTACATGTTCGCCCTCGCGTACGCGGGCTCGTTTATCGTGTATCAGGGCGGCAAGCTGCTGGGGTTTTCGTGAGGTGGTGAGGTGGCGGGGTGGTTGGTGAAGTGTAGGGGCGTCGCGGGACGTGCAGGCCGGAAACGACACGCCGAGGGCGTAGGGGCGCAATTAATTGCGCCCCTACCGCGCCCG
>CBDUCD010000249.1:0-4422 GCA_965365535.1 uncultured Rhodothermales bacterium
GTTCGACGACGAGGTGGCAGCCGCACGCCCGGATGACGGCCTCGCCCCAGCCCGTAGCCGTGGCCGCACCCACTTCGCCGTCCACGTACAGGCCGGCGCCGATGAGGGGCGAGTCGCCCACGCGCCCGTGCCGCTTCCAGGCGGCGCCACTGGTCGTGCACGCCCCCGCGAGCCGCCCCATGCCGTCGAGGGCCAGCATCCCGATGGTGTCGTGGTTTTCGACGTTGATGGGGGCGCGGGTGTCGTCGGGGTGCTCGTGGATCCACGCGCGCCACGCCGCTTCCGCCTGGGGCGTCAGGAGGTTCTGCGTGGGGATGCCCTGCTCGATGGCAAAGCGCTGCGCGCCCTCGCCGACGAGCATCACGTGGGGCGTCTTTTCCATCACCAGGCGGGCGACGGAGACGGGGTGGAGGACGTTTTCGAGAAAGGCGACCGACCCGCAGCCTCCTTTCTCGTCCATGATGCACGCGTCGAGCGTGACGCGCCCGTCGCGGTCGGGCATCCCGCCGTAGCCGACGGTCGTGATGGCGGGGTCGGCCTCGGGCACGCGCACGCCCCCCTCGACGGCGTCGAGGGCGTAGCCGCCGCCCTCGAGCACCTGCCACGCCGCGCCGTTTGCGGCGACGCCGAAGTTCCACGTCGAGATGACGACGGGGGCCCCGGCGCCGGGGGCGGCGCGCGGGCGCATCCACGCGGGCAGGCCCAGCGACAGGCCGCCGGCGGCGCCCAGGCGGAGAAAATGGCGGCGGTCGGGCATGGCGCGTGGGTTATCGGGTGGCCAGGGGGGCGGGGTGCAGGGCGACGCGCCGGGTTGCAATCTCGGCCACGCCGCGCCCCAGCCCGATGCCATTTTCGATGGCGGGGCGGTAGTGGATGCCGCCGTAAAGCCGGCTCATCGCCGCTTCGTTCGAGGCGTCGAGAAACGAGGCGAAATGGCGCGGCGGCAGCCCGTAGCGCACCTCGGTCGTGTCGAGAAACGCCACGTCGGGGCCGTAAAGGGCCGTCAGCACCGTCGCGGCGGCGGTCGAGACGACGCTGTGGCCGCTGGGGTACTCGGGAAACGGCGGCGTCTGCAGCAGGGGCTGCCAGAGGGGGTCGAGGGCGTCGCGGATGGCGGTTTCGGGGCGGATGAGGTTGCTGCGGTACTTCTCGTTCCACGTGGCCACAAAGGCGTCGGAGAGGGTGACGGCCACCAGGCTGTAGGTGGCGAGGGCGGCGAGGGGCGCCTCGCGCTGCTGCTCGACAACCGTGGCGGTGATGCCCATCCAGTGGCCGCCGGGCGATATTTTCTTGAGGCCGTAGCTCAGGTGCCCCTCGCTCTGCACCACGAACGGGTTGCAGTCCCAGAACGCCGACGTGGCGCGCTGCGCGTCCGTGAGGGCGTTGCCCGTGGCGTACACCTCCACCATGTCGCGGTAGAAGGCGCTGCCGGGGTCGAGGCTGAACGGCGGCGGCGGCGCGACGGCGACCTGCCGCGCCGAGTCGAGCACGAAGGGGCGCAGGCTTCCCCAGAACGGCTCGATGGGTTCGAGGTAGGCGGGCGGCGTGGGGCGCCACGCGCCGGGCGCATTTTGCGTGGCGTAGCGCGTGCGCGACCGGCTGGCGGCGTAGCCGTCGCCCCGCGCCCAGGCCAGCACGTGCGCGGCGATGCTGTCGCCGTACGCCGCCGAGCGCGCGTACACGTCATCGGGCAGGTGGCGTGCCGCCAGCGCGCCGCGGATGCGGGCGGCGTCGTCGGCAAAGCGACTTTCCGAAAACACGAAGGGGTCGGCGGTGCGCAGAAAAGCTTCCGTGCCCGCCACGAGCGCGTCCACGCGGCCCGGCGGCGGCGCGGGCAGGGCGTCGAGGCCGGCAAGCTGCCCGGCATAGCTCCTGTACGACGGGTCGGCCACGCGGTACGCTTCGTAGTAGGCCACGAGCGGGTAGGCGTACGCCCGCATGGCCTGCGGCGGCGAGAAGATGTCGTGCACCATCACGTCCGTCAGCGCCTGGATGCTCTGGTGGATCAGGGATCGCGCTTCGGCGTCGGTGACGGGGCGCTCGGGCGGGGCGGCAGCGCAGCCGGCCAGCACGAGGGCGCAGAAGAGGAAAAGGGCGCGGCGCGTCATCGTCAGAGAATCCCGAAAGTGGACAGCGTGCCGTCATTACGGGCGACGACGACAACCGATCCGCGCGCCGTCGTGACGAGGGCCATGCGCCTGACGTCGCCGGGGGCGTAGAAGCCGCTCTGCCGGGCGGGGAGGGCGCTGAAGCGCATCCCGCCCAGCCCGCGCAGAAACAGCCCGAAGCCGGCGTCGGCGCGGCCTTCCTGGGCGCGGGCGGCAAAGTCGTTGCCGGCCAGCAGCACGTCTATCGTCCCGTCGCGGTCGAAGTCGTGGACGAGCAGGGCGCGCGCGGGCGACACCTGCGCCCCGGCGGGCAAGGGCATCTGCCGGAACGTGCCGCCCTTGCCCCCGACGTTCTCGAAAATGGCCGAGGCAAACGTGGTGGCGCCCAGCACGAGGGCATCGCGGCGCTGCTCGGGCGTGAAAATGGTTTCGAGCGTCGCGTCGGCGTAGGCGTCGTACGTGGTAAATCGGCGCTTGAGGGCGTTGATCTGGCTCAGCAGCTCGTCGCGCCCGGCGAGGGGGTAGCTCGTGTCGCCGTTGTAGTAGCTCACGAGGGCGTCGAGCGAGCCGTTGCCGTCGAAGTCGGCGGCAGCAACGGTGGCGGGTTTCTGGGCGCTGGCCTGCATCTGGGCGTTCAGGCCGCGGTTGCCCGCGACGAGGTCGAGGTCGCCGTCGCCGTCGAGGTCGGCGGCGCGCAGCGCGTTCCACCAGCCGGACGTGCCATCGAGCCCCCACGCGCGGCTCGTCTCGACGAACTGCCCGTCGCGGCGGGCAAAAATGCGGATGGGCATCCACTCGCCGGCGAGGACGAGTTCGGGCGCCCGGTCGCCGTCGAGGTCGGCCCAGAGGGCGGCGGCCACCATGCCGGGCTCGCGCAGCGCGGCTGGGGTCACGTCCTCGAAGCGCCCGCCCGTGTTGCGGAGCAGAAAGCTGCGCGGCGCGGTGGGGTAGCGGCCCGGCACCACGCGCCCGCCCCGGAACAGGTCGAGGTCGCCGTCGCCGTCCATGTCGGCGGCGGCAATGGCGCCGCCGCTGCTGCGAATGGGCGGGAGGGCGGACGTGTCGGCCTCGAAAGTGCCAAAGCCCGTGTTGCGGTACAGTCGGTCCTGGTACACGGCCATATCGTCGGCTTCTTCGGTATCGCCCGAGACGACGTACAGGTCGAGGTCGCCGTCGCCGTCCATGTCGAAAAAGAGGGCGTCCACGTCTTCAAAGCGGGCGTCGGCGTCGAGGGCGGGGGCGGGCAGGCGGCGGAACAGGGCGTCGGCCTGCTGGAGGTAGAGGGCAGGGGCCTGGCCGCGCGCGCCGCCCACGAACACGTCGTCGAGGCCGTCGCCGTTGAGGTCGCCCACGGCGAGGGCGGGCCCCATCCGCGAGAGCATGTGCGGCAGTAGCGGCTCGCGCTTGAAGTCTATGAAGTCGTTTTCCCGGTGCGCGAAGTCGAGGCCGAGGGCGCCGGCAAGTGGGGCAAAGCGCGGCTCGGGCGCGGATTCGGGCACCTCGGTGGGCGTCGTGGCCTGCTGTTGCCGGAAGGCGAGCAGGGCGCCCGCCCGGCCCTGCCGCGTCTGCACGCGCCCGTCGGGCCACACGACGCGCACCTCGGCCAGCGTGTCGGCGCCCAGCCCGAACACCAGAATGGGTTCGACGGACGACTGGTAGCCGCGCGCGGGCTCCAGCTCCTGCACCTGCAGGCGGCCCGCGCTGCGCACCTCGACGCGGGCGCCGATGCCGCGCGTGTTGCCGCCCGCGCCGTCGAGCACGACGCGCAGCGCCCGCCCGCCGCGCTGCGCCGCCTCGTTGCGGTACAGAAAAGCCGGCGCGTTGATGTTGTTGACGACGAGGTCGAGGTCGCCGTCGCGGTCGAGGTCGGCGTACGCGGCGCCGTTCGAGAGCGACGGGCGCCCGAGCCCCCACGCCTCCGTCACGTCCTCGAAACGCATCTCGCCCGTGTTGCGAAAGGCGACGTTGGAGAGGTTCGACGACGGCATCTTCTCGACAAGGGCCATCAGGTCGAGCGTTTTGCCTTCCCGGCGGGCGGCCTCGCTGGCGTCGGGCACGGTGGACTTGAGAAAGTCCATGTTGGTGTAATCGCGCACGTAGCCGTTCGTGACGACGAGGTCTTTGGCGCCGTCCAGGTCGAAGTCGGCCAGCAGCGCCGACCAGCTCCAGTCCGTGTTCGAGATGCCCGCCATCTGCCCGACCTCGCTGAAGCCGCCCATGCCCGTATTTATCTGGAGCATGTTGCGCATGTACTGCGGGTGGTAGCCGTAGCCCAGCAGCAGGCGGTGGCGGTCGTAGTTGTCGGGCCCTTTGA
>CBDUCD010000250.1:0-4417 GCA_965365535.1 uncultured Rhodothermales bacterium
ATTGACCAATCGCCGAGCCCTCTGTCAGTGGCCCGCGCTGGCGCCCCAGAGCTGTTCGAGGCGCGCGTCGCGCCCGCAGCCGCGCCGGTAGGAGTAGTACCGATCCGGACTTTTCTTGTAGAAGTCCTGGTGGTAATCCTCCGCCGGGTAGAATGGCGTCTCGGCGACGATTTCGGTCTGGACGGGCTGCCCGAACTCGCTGGCGAGCCGCGTCTTTTCCGCCTCGGCGAGGCTGCGCTCGCGGGCGTTGCCGTAAAAGATGGCCGACCGGTACTGCGGCCCCACGTCGCAGAACTGCCGCCCGGCGGCAAAGGGGTCTATGTTGTGCCAGAAGACTTCGAGCAGCCGCGCGTACGACACGACCGTCGAGTCGTACACGACGCGGACGGCCTCGGCGTGGCCCGTCTGCCGGTTGGAGACCTGCTCGTACGTCGGGTTGGGCTCGCGCCCGCCGGCAAAACCCGACGTGACGGAGACGACGCCGTCGAGCTTTTCGAAGGGTGGCTCCATGCACCAGAAGCACCCGCCGGCAAAGACGGCCTCGGCCTGCGTACCCGTCAGCGCTGCGGGAGGGGTGTACGTGGCTCCGCTGGGCCGCTCGGACGACGTGCAGCCGGCTACGAGCAGCAGGGCAAAGGTGGAGACGAGAGAAAAGCGGCGCATGGTCACACGCGGAGTTGGGGAAGGGGCTGGCCTTCGGGGATGAAATGGAGGGCGACGCCGTTGTTGCACCAGCGCTGGCCCGTGGGGCGCGGGCCGTCGTCGAACACGTGGCCCTGGTGGCCGCCGCAGCGGGCGCAGTGGTACTCGGTGCGCGGCACGACAAGCTTGCGGTCGTCTTTGAAGGCCACGCGCCCGTCGAGCGGGGCGACAAAGCTGGGCCAGCCCGTGCCGCTGTCGAACTTGGCTTTTGCGGAAAACAGGGGCAGGTAGCACGCGGCACACACGAACAGGCCGTCGCGCTTCTCGTCGTTGAGCGGGCTCGAGAAAGGCGGCTCCGTCGCTTCCTCGAACAGGACGGCGTAGGCCGCCGGGGGCAGCAGCGCCTTCCACTGGCTCCGGGTTTTGACGAGCTTGCCAAACTGGAGCGAGTCGGGCGGGGTGGTGTAGCTGGCGGGGGCGACGCCGCCGGGGCCGCCCTCAGAGGCAGTGCGGCAGGCGGCAAGCACGGCGGGCGCGGCGGCGAAAAAGGCGAACCGCTGGAGAAAGTCTTTTCGGGTCATGGAGGTGGGGCTGCGCTAATAAAAAGCCCAACGCGCCCGCGCCGCCGGAGATGCTGCCGAGCAGGTCACAAATGACGGCCCCAAACGCGTCGAGCCGCCCCTGCGCGTGCAGAGGCGGCTCGAAAACCTGATCGTTGCGCGGCCCGGTGCCGCGGCGTGCTCAGTATCGCTTGTCGCGGTAGCCGCCGCGGTCGCCGCCGCGATCTCCTCCGCGGTCGCCGCCGCTACGGCCCTGCGGGCGGTCGCCGTAGTCGCGGCGCGGGCGGTCGCCGCCGCTGCTGCCGCCGCCAAAGTCACGGCGCGGGGGGCGCTCTTCGCGCGGGCGGGCCTCGTTCACGCGCAGCGGGCGCCCGTCCATGTCGTAGCCGTCGAGGGCCTCGATGGCGGCGCGGGCCTCCTGGTCGTTGGGCATGGTGACAAAGGCGAAGCCGCGTGCGCGGCCCGTTTCGCGGTCGGTGGCAACGTGAATGCGTTCCACGTTTCCATACTGCGAAAAGACGTTCTGGAGATCGTCCTCGGTGGTACGGAACGGGAAGTTGCCTACAAAGATGTCCATCAATCGTCCCTCTGCTTGGCTGCTACCAGGGGCAACAGCTGCCGACACGGCTCGGGCGAGCGCAAGGGGTGGCCGGCGAGATGAAATAGAAGCGCCGGCAGTTCCGGCAGGTGAACAGGCGAAGGTAGCAGCCCGGTGCCCAAAAAGCAAAGGATTGGGAAGACGTGGCGGAAACTTCGCCAAAAAAATGTGTCGCCCTACGCCTTTTTAGCCAGCCGCGCCACGAAAAACGCCTCGTGCACCCCGTCGGGCAGGATGCGGCGGGCGGGCGCGAGGGCCGCATCGAAAGGTCGGCCCTCCCACGCGGCAAGCGGCGGCACCATGCCGGGCACCTCGGCGGGCAGGGGTTCCAGCACCACGCGCCCGGCCCAGCGGTCGAGGGCGTCGGCAAGGACAACCTCGTTTTCCTCGGGCGCGAGCGAGCACGTGCTGTACACGAGCACGCCGCCGGGCCGCAGGGCTTCCAGCCCCGATTGCAGCAGGCGGCGCTGCTTGCGCTGCATCTCGCGGATTTTGCGCGGGCTCCAGTACCGGTACGTTTCGGGGTCGTCGGCGCGGAAGCGGCCCTCGGTCGAGCACGGCGCGTCGAGCAGCACGCGGTCGAAGTGGTCGGGGCGGTAGTGGCCGGCGCGGGTGCCGTCCTGGTGGAGGGTGAACACGTTCGCGGCGCCGCCCGCCCGCAGGTTGGCGCCCAGCCGGTGGTAGCGGTCGCGCACGATTTCCATCGCCACGATTTCGCCCGTGTTGCCCATCGCGGCGGCCATCTGGAGCGTTTTCGAGCCGGGCGCGGCGGCCAGGTCGAGGATGCGCTCGCCGGGCTGCGGCGCGAGGGCCAGGGGCGGCACCATGCTCGACAGGTTCTGCGGGTACACCTGCCCGGCGGCGTACGGCGCACTCGCCAGCAGCGCGGCGCGCTGGGCGGCGGGCAGCGTAAAGGCGTCCGCGTACCACGCCACGGGCCGGGGCGCCAGCCCGTCGGCAGCCAGCGCCGCCAGCACGTCGGCCCGGCTACCGCGCAGCGGATTCACGCGGAAGGCCACGGCCTGGGGCGCCGCGAACGACGCCAGCACGCCCGCCAGCCTTTCGGGCGGCACGATCTGGTGGAGGCGCGAGACGAAGCCTTCGGGAAGAGGCATGGACGGGCGGCGGCAGAGGTGGACCAGAAGCGCGGAGGCGTCGTTTACGGCGCCGCAGGCCGGGCGGCTCCGGGCGCCGCCGCGCTTTCACGCTTACGTCTTGGCGAAAACGCCCGATATTTACGACTTTAAGCCCCGCTTACCTTTCCAGCCCTATGAGCACCCGGCGCAGCGACGACGTGATCCGCTGTTCGTTTTGCGGACGCACCGCGCACGAGGTGGCCTCGATGGTGGCCGGGCCGGACGTGTACATCTGCGACCGCTGCATCAAAGACGCCCACGCCATCGTGCGGAGCGACCTGGGGCCCGTGCCCGCCGGCCCTGCCGCCGGCACGCAGCGGCGCCCGCCCAGCCGCGCCCGCCTGTCGCCGCGCGAAATCAAGGGCGCCCTCGACGAGTACGTCATCGGGCAGGACCAGGCCAAAAAGGCCCTCTCCGTCGCCGTCTTCAACCACTACAAGCGCGTCGAGGCGGGCGACTACCTGCCGGACTTCCAGGATGTGGAACTCGAAAAGTCCAACATCCTCATGATCGGGCCCACGGGCACGGGCAAGACGCTGCTCGCCCGCACGCTTGCCCGCATTCTCGACGTGCCGTTTTCGATTTCGGACGCGACGGCCCTTACCGAGGCGGGCTACGTGGGCGAGGACGTCGAGAGCATTCTCGCGCACCTGCTCCAGGCCGCCGACTTCAACGTCGAGCGCGCCGAGCGCGGCATCATCTACATAGACGAGATTGATAAGATTGCGCGCAAGGGCGACAACGCCTCCATCACGCGCGACGTGTCGGGCGAGGGCGTGCAGCAGGCGCTGCTCAAAATTCTGGAAGGGACGATTGCGGGCGTGCCGCCCAAAGGCGGGCGCAAGCACCCCGAGCAGAGCCTGGTCAACATGGACACGCGCAACATCCTGTTCATCTGCGGCGGCGCCTTCGACGGGCTCGGCGAGATCGTGGCGCGCCGCCTGTCCGCCACCACGATTGGCTTCCACACGGGGCAGATGCACCGCGTCGCCAAAAACGACCCGTCCATTTTCCAGCACGTCGAGCCCGACGACCTCTTGCGCTTTGGCCTCATCCCCGAACTCGTGGGCCGGATGCCCGTGCTGACGGCCCTCGACGCGCTTTCGGACGAGGCGATGAAGCAGATTCTCACCCGCCCCCGCAACGCGCTCGTGCGCCAGTACCAGAAGCTGCTGGCGATGGACGGCGTGACGCTGGCCTTCGACGACGACGCCCTCGACGCCGTCGTGCAGAAGGCGCGGCTGCTGGGCACGGGCGCCCGCGGCCTGCGCTCCATCATGGAGCAGACGATGCTCGACCTGATGTTCAACCTGCACGACCACCCCGAAATCGGGCACGTGCGCATCACGCGCGGCGCCGTCGTCGAAGGCGACGCCCCCCTCGTCGAAACCCGCAAAGCAACCGCGTGACGAATGCGCGATGGGCAAGGGGTTGATCGTGGATAGACGTCAGGCCGCTGCTCGGGAAGCTCCTCCCTCGAG
>CBDUCD010000251.1:0-4408 GCA_965365535.1 uncultured Rhodothermales bacterium
GACGCGCCCGACGCGCTGAGCGCCGCCGACGTGGCCCTCGTCTCCGAAATCGCCGCCCAGTCCGTCGCCGACGCGTCCGAGGGCACGATGTCCGACCTCAACGACCTCAACGCGGGCGTGTCGGCGGCGGGGCTGGGCTATGGCGACGGGCCGTTTGCGCACCTGCGCAACAGCCCTGCCGGGCGTTTGTGGCGCGGCAGCAATCGTTACCAGCGCGCCGTGTACGACTCGACGACGGGCGAGCACACCATCCAGTACGAGCGCTCCATCAAGTCGCCGTTCTACGACAAGCAGCTCAGCGTCCACCTGGTGTACGTCTTTACCGACGCCGCGGGCGCCTTTATCGCCCGGCCGCTCGCGCAGGCGGGCCGCATTGACGGCGTCGCCTTTACGGGCGAGCGGACAGGCCACGCCCGCCTTTCACGCCTCAACGGCGACAGCCGCGAGGTGCGCTTCGGGCGCGAGGCGGCCTGGAAGGCCACCAGCGTGCAAAGTGGCACCATCACGTTCGAGGGCACGCAGCACGACGCGGGCACCTTTACCCTCGCGCGCGGCGACACGACGGCGGAGCGCGCCTACGAAGGGCGCTTCCAGACGGAAAACGTCGTGATCGGGCGCGGCGACCGCGACGACCTCGAAGGCGCCGTCTCGGGCCAGATTCGCTACACCATCACGCTCAAAAAGAGCCGCAATGGCACGGGCACCGAGAAAACCGTCGAGGGCACCATTGAACTCGAAGGCAACGGCAAGGCGCTGCTGCGCGTGATGGGCGTGAGCCGCCTCCACCGCATCGACCTGAAAACGGGCGAGGTGGCCCCCGCTGGCGGCTGACGCGCCCTTTCGCCGACGCGGCGCGGGCCGGGGGCGCAGTGCCTGCCGGCCCGCGCGCGTATCTTGAAGCCCTTTCCGCCGCGATGGAACCCCTGCTGCCCGACGACGACCCCGACCTGCTGCTGGCGCGACGCCTGGCGCGTGGCGAGGCGCTGGCGGGCGGCGACGCAGCCTTTGCCAGGCGTCTCGACGGCTACCGCGCTGCCGCCGAAGCCGCGCCCGACGCGGCCCGGCGCGACGCCACCTGGCACGCCATCGCGGCCCGGACGCGCCCCGCCGCCCGCATCCACGTCCTGCCCCGGTGGACGCGCTGGGCCGTGGCCGCCGCGCTGCTGGTGGGGGTGGCCGTGGCCGCCCTGCTGGCGCGCCCCGAGAAAAGCGTGTTCTACGCCGTGCCGCCCGGCGCCCTGCGGCAGACGGTGCAACTCGCCGACGGCTCGGCGGCGACGCTGCGGCCCGGCGCGACGCTGCGGCAGACCGGGCGGCGCCAGTACCGGCTCGAAGGCGAGGCGTTTTTCGACGTAGCGCACGACGCGCGCCACCCCTTTACCCTTGCGGCAGGCGCGGCGACCGTCGAGGTGCTGGGCACCCGCTTCGACGTGCTGGCGGCAGGCGCGGCAACGGTCGAGGTGTTTCTCGAACGGGGGCGCGTCCGCTTTGCCGCCGGCGACAGCGCCGTGGTGCTCGCGCCCGGCCAGGCCAGCCGGCTGGTGGAAGGCGTGCCCACGGCGCCCGCGAGGGCTGCTGCCGAGGCGGCCCTCGACTGGCTCGATGGCCGGCTCGTCTTCGCCCGGCAGCCCCTCAGCCGCGTCGCCCGCGAGGTCGAGATGCACTACGGCCTCCGGCTCGACATCCCGCCCGCGCTGTCCGCCGAAACCGTGACGGGCACCCTTGTGCTGGGCACGGCTGGCGAAACCCTCGCCCGGCTGGGGCGCGTGGCGGGCGGCGTTTTCCAACAGACGGATGACGAAGCCTATCGTTTGGTGGTGGAGTAGCCTGCTGCTCGCCTGCGCCCTGCCGGCGGCGGCGCAGCCCCGCTTCCAGTACCGCGATGCGCCCCTCGCCCGCGTCGTCCGCGACGTGGAGGCGCGCACCGCCTACCGCTTTTTCTACCGCGACGCCCTGCTCGACGGCAAAACCGTGACGCTCGACGCCGACGCGTCCGCGCTGCCCGGCGCCCTCCGCAGCGCCCTCGCGCCGCAGGGGCTGGGCGTCGAGTGGGACGGCACGCAACTGCTGCTGTTCGCCCTGGCGCGGCCTTCCACCTCGTTTTCAGGATACGTGCTCGACGGCGAGACGGGCGCGCGGCTGCCTTTTGCGACGGTCACGTGGCGCGACGCCGGGGGGCGATTGCGGGGCGTGGTGTGCAACGAGGCGGGCGCCTTTGCCCTCGACGCGCCCCGCGACACGCTGCTCGCGCTGACGGCCTCGTTCGTGGGCTTCGCGCCCCGCACCGTCCGCGTGGCGCCCGGCGCGGCGTCCGTCGCCTTCCGGCTCGCGCCCCGGCGGCAGCCGCTTTCCGAGACGACGGTGACGGGCCTGATGCTCCAGGCCACGCTCGACACCGCCGCCACGCGCGCCGTGGCCGCGGGCGCCGCGACGGGCTTTGCCGAAAAGAGCACGCTGCGGGCCATCGGGGTGCTGCCCTCCGTCGGCATCGGGCCGGCCTTCGCGCCCGGCCCCACGGTGCGCGGCGCCCCCGCCGGCGGCTTCGAGGTGCTGCTCGACGGCGTGCCCATCTACGCGCCGACGCACTTTTTCGGGCTGTTCGAGGCTTTCAACACCGACGCCCTCCAGGCCGTCGCGTTCTACCACGACGTGGCGCCTGCCGCCTTTTTCGCGCCGCCCGGCGGCACGCTCGCCTACCGCACCCGCACCCCGTCGCAGCGCCGCGCGGGCGGCGGCGTGGCCCTCACCAGCACGGCGGCGCGCGGCCTCGCCGAGACGCCCCTTGCCGGCGGGCGCGGCAGCCTCCTCGTGGGCGGGCGCCACTCCCTGCTCGGCAGCTTTGGCTGGATGGGCAACGACCGGCTGGTCAGGATGGGGCTGGACGTGGACCGGCCTGCTGCCCCGCCGCCCGCCGACGCGCGCGATTTCGACGCGCTCGTGCTCACGCCCACGGGCGCCTGGGCCTCTTTCTACGACGCCCACGCCCGCCTCCACTACGAGACGCCCGGTGGCCGCCGCCTGACGGCAGGCGCGTATGCGGGCGGCGACGCGACCCGGCAGACCGGCCGCCGCTACTACGCCACCTCCCCTACCAACGGCCAGCCGCGCCTCAGCGCCGAACCCGTCGCCACGCGCAACCGCTGGGCGGCGCAGTCGGCAAGCGCGCAGTTCCAGGGGGCGTGGGGCCGGTCGCTCGTGACGGCGCTGGCGGCGCTGAGCCAGTACCACGCCCGCTTTGCCAAAGACGACTTCACGTACGAGCGCCACCCGCCGCCCATCCAGTCCCTCCTGCGCGGCGTGGTGGATACGCTGGGCTACCGCAACGCTTTCCGCGAAATCCGGCTGGGCGGCGACGTTACGCGCCCTGCCGGGCCGTGGCTGCTGGCGGCGGGCGTCAGCCTGAGCCGTTTCGACGCGCGCTACACCGAGCAAAGCGGTCAGCGCCGCCCCTACGACCACCTCACGCACGCAACCGCCGCCGACGCGTGGGGCGAGGCGGGCTACCGCGCGTCCGGCGTAGCGCTGCGGGCGGGGCTGCGCGCCCACACGTTCTCGGCAGGCCGCTTTGCGCGCCTGTCGCCCCGCGTGCGCGTCGAGGTGGGGGCGGGGCAGCCCCTCCTGCTCGCCCTCGGCTACAGCCGCAACTACCAGTTTCTGCACCGGCTCTACCTCGAAAACTACCCCAGCGCGGGCGTCTGGGTGCTGTCGGACGAAAAGGCGCCGCCGTCGCGGTCGGAGGGCGTCACGGCGACGGTGGGCGTCCGGCCCGGCGGCGCGTTCTCGCTCCAGGTGGAAGGCTACGCGAGGTGGATGGAGGGGCTGCGCGAGCACGCCACCAACAGCGCCATCCGCCCCGCCGCCCGCGAGGCCACGCTGACGACGCCGTGGCTTTCCGACCTGCGCGCCCGCAGCCGGGGCGTCGAAGTGCTCGCCCAGGCGCACCTCGGCCCTGCCGCGTGGACAAACGCCTACACCCTCGCCCGCACCCTGCTCGTCCACCCCGACCTCAACGGCGGCCAGCCCTTCCGCGCCGACTGGGACCGGCTGCACCAGTTCCGCTCGCAGGTGCGCCTGGCGCTGGGCGGCGGCGTGGCCGCCGAGGCGCTGTGGCTCTACGGCACGGGCACGCCCAACCGGCTGGCCTACGAGGACGAGGCCGAGCCTGCCGCGCTGGGCGACTACCACCGCCTCGACGTGGCGCTGCGATGGGCGACGGCGCTGGGCCCGCGCGTGCGCCTCGACGCCGCCCTCGCCCTCTACAACGCCTACGACCGCGCCAACCCGTGGTACCGCGAAACCACGTCGCTCGTCGAAACCGTGCGGCAGCGCCGCCGCTTTGCCTACTACAACGTGGACGTGTACGACCTGGGCCGGACGCCCTCGTTCGAAGTCGCGCTGCGCTGGTGAA
>CBDUCD010000252.1:0-4406 GCA_965365535.1 uncultured Rhodothermales bacterium
CCAACCAACTTGCCCCCTTTCACCCTGCTCCACACCGACGCCGAGACGGACGCCCGGCTGGGGCGGCTGGAGACGGCGCACGGCGCCATCGAAACGCCCATTTTCATGCCCGTGGGGACGGTCGGCTCGGTAAAGGGCGTCTCGCCCGGCGAGTTGCGCGGCGAGGTCGGGGCGCAGATCATCCTCGGCAACACGTACCACCTGCTGTTGCGGCCCGGCCTCGACCTGCTGCGCGCGGCGGGCGGGTTGCACCCGTTCATGGCGTGGGACGGGCCGATTCTGACCGACTCGGGCGGCTACCAGGTGTTTTCCCTCGCCGAGCGCCGCAAAATCAGCGAGGAGGGCGTCCGGTTTCAGAGCCACATTGACGGGTCGTACCACCTGTTCACGCCCGAAAACGTCGTCGAGGCGCAGCGCGCGATCGGGTCGGACATCATGATGGTGCTCGACGAGTGCCCGCCCGGCACCGCCGACGAGGCGTACGCCCGCGCCTCGAACAGCCGCACCATCCGCTGGGCCGAGCGCGCCCGCCGCCACGTGGACGCCACCGAGCCCCTCTACGGCCACGCGCAGCAGCTTTTCGGCATCGTGCAGGGCGTCGTCTATCCCGACGTGCGGCGGGCGTCGGCGCGGGCGCTGGTGGAGATGGACTTCCCCGGCTACGCCATCGGCGGGCTGTCCGTCGGCGAGACGGCGGAAAGCATGTACGCGACCGTCGAGGTCGTCAACGCCATTCTGCCCGCGGCCAAGCCGCGCTACCTGATGGGCGTGGGCACGCCCGCCAACCTCATCGAAAACGTGGCGCGCGGCGTGGACATGTTCGACTGCGTGATGCCCACGCGCAACGGCCGCAACGGCATGATTTTCACGACCGAGGGCGTGCTCAACATCCGCAACCAGAAGTGGCAGCGCGACTTCGCGCCCCTCGACGCGGGCCTCGACCGGCCCGTTTCGCAGACGTTCAGCCGGGCGTACGTGCGCCACCTGTTTGCGGCAAACGAGCTGCTGGGCCTGCGCATCGCCTCGCTGCAAAACCTGTGCTTCTACCTCTGGCTGATGGAGGCCATGCGCGGGGCGCTGCGCGCGGGGCGCTTTGCCGCGTGGCGCCAGGAATGGCTGCCGCGCGTGGGGCGGCGCCTGTGAAGAAACGGCGCACGAACGCCTATCTTGGCGGCGCCCCGGACCACCACCCGCGTCGTGCCTCGCCTTGCCTTTACCCTCGCCCTCCTGGCACCTCTGGCGGCGCTGCTGGCCAGTGGCTGCGCGATGCCGGGCGGCAACGCGCCCAGCCCGGACGGTGTGGTGGTGCTGGACGACTCGGTGCTGATGCGGGGCGTGTTTTTGCTGGAAGGCTGGCAGGCCCGCGCGGGCATCGGGGCCGGCCTGGATGCGGCCCTCGAAAGGGACGGCTGGCGCCCGGTGGACATCCGGCGACCGTTCAGGCGGCAGGGCTTTCCCGACAGGGGCAGCGTGAGCTACCGGCTGCGCCTGCGGCTCCCACCCGACTGGCTGGCGCGGGGCTGGCAGGTGCGCGGCGCGCTGCAATACGCCAACAACGCCTACCGCATCTGGGCCGTGCTGCCCGACGGCAGCCGGCGGCTGCTGGCCGAAAGCGGCACCCCTTCCGACACGCTCGAAAACGTGGCGTTGCAGCGGCTGCCGCTCACCTTCACGCTGCCCGCGGCGCCCGAGATGACGCTCGTCTGGCAGGTATCCAACCGCGCGTACGCGCACGGCGGCCCGTTCCACCCCTTTTTCGTCGGCAGCAACGTGGCGTTGCAGCGCACCGTGCTGCGCCACGTCGTCAGCGCCGTGCTCGTGGCGGGCTTTTTCGTGGCCATAGCGCTGTGCAGCCTGCTGCTGTGGTTGCAGGATGGGCGCGACCCCGTGCCGCCGGCGCTGCTGGTGCTGGGGCTGCTGGCCGCGCTGCGCACCGTCACGCAGTCCGGGCTGCTGGAATGGCTGCAACCCCACACGTTCGGGTTTGAAAGCCGGATGGCGCTGGAGATGGCGACACGGCTGCTGCTGCCCGCCGGAACCGCTTTTCTGCTGCTGGCGGCGATGCCATGGATGTTCGCCCCCCTGCGGCTGCCGGGCGGGCGCGTGCTGGCGCTGCCGCCCGACCCCTTTGGCGTGGACGCCCGCCTGGTGCAGCCGCCGCTGTGGCTGCGCCGCACCGCCACGGGCGGCGTCGTGGCGATGGCGGTGAGCACGCTGGTGCTGGGGCTGGCGGCGCTGCTGGCGCCGGGCGCCGCCCGGGGCGTGCTTTTCGAGGCCGCCCTCGTAAACGTGGCGCTGCTGCTGGCGCTGCTCGTGCTCGCGGCAGCGCTGGTGCTGCAGGCGCGCCACCCGTGCCGCTGGCTTTTTGCCGGCGCGTTTCTCAGTGTGGCCGTAGCCGGCGCGCACGACCTGCTGGTGAACAACGGCCTGTGGGTGCCCCGGCAGTACTGGCTCTCGTACGGCTACTTCGCCTTTTTCGTGCTTTTCGGCGTCGGGTTCGTGCTGCTCAAGCTGCGCGCCAAGCACGCCGCCGAGGCCGCCAACGGCGTGCTCGTGGCCCAGCTCGAGGCGCGCTCGCGCGAGTTGCAGGTGGCCTCGCAGGCTGCCCAGGCGGCATATCTGGCGCGCAGCCAGTTTCTCACCGCCGTCTCGCACGAGCTGCGCACGCCCCTGGCCGCCATCATGGGCTACGCCCAGCTGCTGCGCGACGAGTGGGGCCACCAGATGCCGCCGCCCTCCGACGAGTTTCTGGGCGCCATCACCGCCAGCAGCGAGCGCCTGCTGCACCTCATAGACGACCTGCTCGACCTGTCGCGCATCGAGGCGGGGCGTTTCAGCGTGCGCCCCGCCCCCGCCGATGCCGCTGCCATCGCGCGCGACGTATATACGCAGCTCTACCCCCTCGCCTACGAAAAAGACCTCACCCTCGCCGTGGACGTGGCGCCCGGCGTGGCCGCGCTGCCGTTCGTGACCGACGGCGCCCGGCTCCGGCAGGTGCTCGTCAACCTCGTCTCGAACGCCATCAAGTTCACCGAAACGGGCGAGGTAAAGCTGGAGGTGGCCCCCGAAGCCCCTGCCCACCTGTGTTTCCGCGTGGTGGACACGGGCATCGGCATTGCGCCCGCGTTTCAGCCGCAGCTGTTCGAGCGCTTTACCCAGGAGCCCGGCGCCTACCACCAGGTGCAGCGCGGCACCGGCCTGGGGCTTTACCTCTCGCGCGAGATGGTGACGCGCATGGGCGGCGAGATCCGCATGGACAGCGTGCCCGGGCAGGGCAGCACCTTCAGCGTGCTGCTGCCCCTGCGCCCGCCCGACGCCTGACGCCCTCGAAAATGGCGTCTCGAAAACGGCGTGCAGACGCCGCCCCCGGCGCCGCGCGCCGAACTGGGGCCGCCCCGCCGCGTTGGGCCGGCAGCTTTTGCCTGTGCCCATGCGCCAGTTCGACGTTCCCGTTTTCTACCGCAGCAACCTCATCGCCCGCGTCAAAGAGGCCCGCCGCGTGCTCGACCCGCGCAAGCGCGACCTGGCGCCCTCCGTTCTCGACTTCGGGCCGGTGCGCTTTAAAATCGCCCGCCACTTCGGCTTCTGCTACGGCGTCGAAAACGCCATTGACATCGCCTACCGCGCCCTCGACGAAAACCCCGGGCGGCGCATCTTTCTGCTTTCCGAGATGATCCACAACCCGCACGTCAACGACGACCTCGTCGCGCGCGGGGTGCAGTTTCTGCGGACGACGCAGGGCGAGCAGCTCATCCCCTTCAGCATCCTCACGCCCGACGACGTGGTGATCGTGCCCGCCTTCGGCATGACCGTCGAGGTCGAGGAAAAGCTGCGCGAGCAGGGCGTTGACCCCCTTGCGTGGAACACGACGTGCCCGTTTGTCGAGAAGGTGTGGAAAAAAAGCGCCCAGATCGGGCGGCAGCGGTTTTCCATCGTCGTCCACGGCAAGCGCTACCACGAGGAGACGCGCGCCACGTTTTCGCACGCCCGGCAGCAGGCGCCCGTCGTGGTCGTGCGCGACCTGAAAGAAGCCGAACTCCTGGCCGACGTGATCGAGGGCCGGCGCAGCCGCGACGACTTTTTCCGGCTTTTCGACGACCGCTACTCCGACGGCTTCGACCCCGACCGCGACCTCGAACGCATCGGCGTCGTGAACCAGACGACGATGCTGGCCACCGAGACGGCGGCCATTGCCGAAAGGCTGCGCCAGGCCATGCGGGCGCGCTACGGCGAGGCGGCCCTCGGCGAGCACTTTGCCGACACGTCGGACACGCTCTGCTACGCGACGAATGAAAACCAGACGGCCACGCACGCCCTTATCGAAAGCGGCGGCGACGTGGCGCTTGTCGTGGGCGGCTACAACTCGTCCAACACGAGCCACCTCGTCGAGCTCTGCGAGGAGGCCA
>CBDUCD010000253.1:0-4405 GCA_965365535.1 uncultured Rhodothermales bacterium
CCACGCCCGTCGGGCCGATCATGATGATGTTGTTGGGCATGATCTCGTCGCGCATGTCGGGCGCGGCGTTCTGGCGGCGCCACCGGTTGCGCAGCGCAATGGCGACGCTTTTCTTGGCCTCGTTCTGGCCGATGATGTAGGTATCGAGCTCCGCGACGATCTGGCGGGGCGTCAGTTCGTGGTTCATGGCAAGGGGGATATGAAAAGGGCGGACGGCCTGTAAAAGCGTCCGCCCGGCCCTACGCCGCAGCGCGGGGTTGTGTCCGGCGAGCAGGGGTTGCGTCGGGCGAGAAAAGGTGAAGAGGCCTCAGGCGGCGGACTCGAACTCGTCGTCGGCGCGGGGCGCGTAGTCGGCGCCGTCGTTTTCGTAGCCGTCCACGGGGTACGGCTCCTCGTCGTAGTCCTCGAACAGCTGGCGGATGCGGTCCACGTCGGGGTGCTGGCCGTCCACGAGCAGCACGGTATAGTCGTGCGGGTAGCCGCGGCGCTTTTCGAGGTACACGGCGCCGGCTTCTTCCAGGTCGGAGATGACGGTTTTGGGGTCGATGGTTTCGTCGTCGAACTCGTCGGAGAGCTTGCGCAGCAGGGGCGTGAGGTACACCTCCTCGTACTGCCCGAAAAACTCCTCGATGATTTCGAGCGCCCGCAGCGCGCCTTCGTCGGTGACGGTTTCGTAGGCGACGTTGCGGCGCGGGGGGCGCACCTCGCTGCGCGCTTCGCCCTGCCCGGCCTCGGGCACGAGTTCGAAAAGCGACAGCATCCGGTCCTGCTCGTCGAGCAGCAGGGCGCGCGGCTGGCGCAGCCCCTCGACGGAGACGAGCACCACCTGACGCCCGCTTTCCTTGACGCGGCGCACGAGGGGGCTGTAGAGCCGCTCGCCCGTGACGATGACGACGCGGCGCAGGTCGGGCCGGCCCGCGAGCAGGGCGGCGGCGTCGAGCGTCAGCTCCAGCTCGCCCGCGTTGCGCTGCACGCTCTCGGACGTCGGGATGCAGCGCACGCCCACGGCCAGCAGGTCGCGCGGCAGGTCGCGCGGGGCGTCGAGGGCGGCAAAGTCGGCGTAGGCGTTGAGCGCCACGATCTGCGCGTTCATCTGCCGCTGGAGCAGATTCGAAAGCGCTTCCACGGCGTCAATGATGAGCGCGTCGGGGTGGACGCGGCCCGCGCGGGCGCGCAGGGCGGTGAACACGTCGCCGTAGTCGATGAAAATGGCCGTCGGGAGGGCCTGGAAAACGCGGGGATTACGCATGGTGTGGTGGTGTTAAACTTCCGAAACAGCCTCCGGCGCCGCATCCAGTTCGAGCACCGTCAGATGATGGTTGGTATAGATGCAGATGTCGGCGGCGATGCCCAGCCCTTTCTCGACGAGTTCGCGGGCGCTGAGGTGGCTGGCGCCGGCCAGCAACATGCCGCGCGTGGCCGCCAGCGCGAACGAGCCGCCCGAGCCAATGGCGATGATCTGGTCGTCGGGCTCGAACACGTCGCCCTGCCCGGTGATGAGCAGCAGCCGCTCGGGCGAGGCCACGGCCAGCAGGGCTTCCAGGCGGCGCAGGTAGCGGTCGGTGCGCCAGTCTTTGGCCAGCTCGACGGCGGCGCGCGTGACGTTGCCGCCAAACTGCTGGAGCTTTTCCTCGAAGCGCTCGAAAAGGGTAAAGGCGTCGGCCGTCGCGCCGGCAAAGCCCGCCAGAATCCTGCCGTCGGCGAGGGCGCGCACCTTGCGGGCGGTCTGCTTCATGACCGTGTTGCCGACGGTCGCCTGCCCGTCGGAGCCCAGCGCCACCTTACCGTTGTGGATGACGCCCAGCACCGTCGTGCCGTAAATCGTGTGGGGGTTGGAATGCATGGGTATCTATTGCCGCAGCGCGGCAAGCGCGTTGACGAAGTCGTCCTGCGCCTCGCGCACGTCGCGGGTGGAGGAAACGTAGAGGTTGCACATCAGGGAAAAGGCCAGCCGCCGCCCATCTGCCGTGGTGACGAAGCCCGAAAGCGACGAGACGCCGCCCAGCGAGCCGGTTTTGGCGCGGACGTTCTCGTGGGCCGGGCCACTTCCAAAGCGCCCGCGCAGCGTGCCGTCCACGCCGCCGATGGGCAGCGACGCGTAAAACGCCTCGCGCGTGGCGGCGTCGGGGTGGGCGGCCATAAAGCGCAGCAGCGCCACGGTCATCGCGGGCGTGATCCAGTTGCTGCGCGACAGGCCCGAGCCGTCCACCAGGTGCACGCGGGCCGTGTCCAGCCCGGCGCGGGCAAACGTCAGCCGTTCGACGGCCACGCCGCGCGCCGCCGACCCCACTTCGAGCGTCGTGTCAACGGGCGCCGGGCGCGTGCCGAGGGTTTTGAGCAGCTGGTCGGCGTAGAGATTCTGCGACTGCTTGTTGACGACGCCCACGATGTCGGCGAGGGGCGGCGAGGTGTGGACGGCGATTTCGCGCAGCCGCCCGTAGTCGGGTTTTTCGTCCAGGTCGTCCACGTCGCGCGCCTCGCCGTCCACGCGAATGCCTTCCTGCCGCAGCACGTCGCGGAGGACGTACACGAAATAGCCCGTCGGATTTTCGACCGACAGCGACTCGGTATCGGTCGTGCCGGCGCCTACCTCGCTCGTGAGCACGATGCGGTTGGTGCCGCGCTCGCGCCGGTAGCCTTCCTCGATGCCAAAGCCCGCGGGGCGCGTGTGCGTGCGGTTTATCATCTGCACGTACGTCGTGTTGGCGGGCTCCCACCGGACGGTTGCCGGGGCGCCCGCGCGCCGCCCGCGGATGGTCACGTCCACGCAGTTGTCGTTAAAGGCGAGGGCGCCCAGCTGGGCCGAGTACCAGTACGTCTCGTCGTCCCAGTTCCAGCCGTAGCCCAGCCGCTCGTCGTCGAAGGCATCGTCGTCGCCGATCACGTCGCCCGTGACGCGTGTGATGCCCGCCGCACGCAGCGCCCGCGCCCAGTCGCGGAACACCTCCGTCAGGTCGCCGCCGTTGAAGCGCCCGCCAATGACGGGGTCGCCGCTGCCCTGCACCACGAGGCTGCCGCGCAGCGTGCCACCCGCGATGGTGCCACCTGCGAAGAGGCGCGTCTGGTAGCGGAAATCCGGCCCCAGCTGGTCGAGGGCGGCAGCCGTGGTGTACAGCTTCGTGTTGGAGGCCGGCACGAAGCTTTTGCGCGCGTTGCGGGCAAAAAGCGTGTCGCCCGTCTGCACGTCCACCACGAGCGCGCCCCAGAAGGCATTCTCGAACGCGGGGCGGTCGAGAATGGCGTCGAAGGGGGCCGCGTTTTCCGGGGCGGACGCCGGGGTCTGGGCAAAAAGAGGCGTGGAAACGAAAACAGTGAATACTAGAAGCCACGCCCGCCGGCGCAATTCATCCATCAATAGCTGATCTGAAAAGGAGTGGAAACGATTACGTAATCTACACAACGCACCGGCAGCCTATTTCTTACCGCAGGTGGGTTACGGCACAATTAGTCAAAACTGCCTTCGAGAGACACCAGAGACGGGTCCCGCTCGCGCAAAACGACAAAGCAAAACCGCGCCCGGTTGATGGCCGCGGCGGGCGAGAGGCCGATGGTGAGGGCGTTCTGGCCGGCCCGCGCCTCGACTTCCTCGACGGTGCCGACGGGAAAGCCGGGCGTGAACACGGACGAGATGCCGCTCGTGACGACGAGCATCCCCTGGCGCACGGGCTCCGTCCGCGACACCTGGTCGAGCACGAGGCGGTCGGGGCGGCGCCCATCCCAGCGGGCGATGCCTTCGGCGCCAACGGGCAGCACGCGCACGGGCACGCGGAAGTCGGTGTTGAGGTAGGCCATGACGCGGGCGTAGCGACTGCTGACGAGGACGACCTTGCCGAGAATGCCGCGCTCGTCCACGACGGCCATGCCCACGCGCACGCTGTCGTCGGTGCCGGCGTCAATGGTGAAGAAGTTCTGCTGCTGCCCCAGGTCTTTGCCCACGATGCGGGCCAGCTTGAGGGGCACGCCCAGCGTGTCGCGGAAGCCGAGCATGTCGCGCAGGCGCGTGTTTTCCTGCACGGACTCGCGCGCCCGCGCCACCTCGGCGGCCAGTTCGATGTTTTCGAGCCGCAGCCGGTCGTTTTCGCCCAGCGCGCCGAAAAAGCGCCCGGCCCACGACATCTTGCTCTCGACCCACGCCGTCGCCCCCAGCGACTGCGCCCGCAGCCCCACCATGACGGGCTCGTTGCGCGTGAACAGCACCACCAGCGACGCCACCAGGCACGCCGCCAGCGCCAGCCAGTCCTGCACACGGCCCCAGGTGCTTCTGATCATGGTGGGTGGCGGGGTTGGGAGGTGGCGGGTGGAGGGCGGCGTGGGGCAGCGTGCGGGGGCTGTCGGGACGGGGGAAGGGAGGGCGGAGTAGCTCTAGTCAGTAGCCCTGGAAGGTGCGACCTTCGCGGGGCATATA
>CBDUCD010000254.1:0-4402 GCA_965365535.1 uncultured Rhodothermales bacterium
GGCGCCCGGAAAAGGCGCAGCCGCAGGGCGTTGGCCAGCACGAACACGCTCGAGACGCCCATCGCGGCGGCGCCCCAGACCGGCGACAGCAGCACGCCCAGCGCGGGGAACAGCACGCCTGCCGCCACGGGAATCAGGACGACGTTGTAGGCAAAGGCCCAGAACAGGTTCTGCCGGATGTTGCGCAGCGTCGCCGCCGACAGCGCCCGCGCATTCACCACGCCGCGCAGGTCGCCCCGCATCAGCACCACGTCGGCGGACTCGATGGCCACGTCGGTGCCCGTGCCGATGGCCAGCCCCACGTCGGCGCGGGCCAGCGCGGGCGCGTCGTTGATGCCGTCGCCCACGAAAGCCACCTTCTGGCCGCCCGCCTGCAGCGTTGCGACGGCGTCGGCCTTGCCGGCGGGCAGCACCTCGGCCAGCACCTCGTCAATGCCCAGCCGGCGGGCAATGGCGTGGGCCGTGGCCCGGTTGTCGCCCGTAATCATGGCGATGCGCAGCCCCGCGCGGTGGAGGGCGGCCAGGGCGGCAGGCGTCGTCTCTTTGATGGGGTCGGCCACGGCGAAGGCGGCCGCCAGCCGGCCGTCGAGGGCGGCGTAGAGCGGGCTTTTGCCCTCGTCGGCGAGGCGCGCGGCGGCAGCGGCAAACGGCGCCACGTCCAGCCCCAGCGCCGTCATGAAACGGTGGGCGCCAACTTCGACGCGCCGGCCCTCCACGACGCCGCGCACGCCCTGGCCGGGCACGGCCTCGAAGCCTTCCACAGTGGAGGCGTCGAGCCCGCGTGCCCGGGCGGCCTCGACGAGGGCGCGGGCGATGGGGTGCTCGGACGCCGCCTCGACGGCCGCCACGCGCCGCAGCACGTCCCCTTCGTCAAAGCCCGGCAGCACTTCGGTATCGGTCAGCCGGGGGCGGCCCTCGGTGAGGGTGCCCGTTTTGTCGAAGGCCATCGTGCCGACCTGCTGGAGCGTCTGGAGCGCCTCGCCTTTGCGGAACAGGATGCCCATCTCGGCGGCCTTGCCCGTGCCCACCATCACGGACACGGGCGTCGCCAGCCCCATCGCGCACGGGCACGCGATGATGAGCACGCTGACGGCGGCCACGAGGGCGTACGTGAGCGCGGGCGCCGGGCCGAAAACCATCCACGCGGCAAAGGTGAGGGCGGCGAGGCCCAGCACGGCGGGCACGAAAACGGCTACGACGCGGTCGGCGAGGGCCTGGATGGGCGGGCGCGACGCCTGGGCGTTTTCGACGAGCTGGACGATCTGCGCGAGGACGGTGTCGGCGCCCACGCGCCTGGCCTCGAAAACAAAGGTGCCCGTCCCGTTGATGGTGCCGCCCACGACGGCTGCGCCCGCCTTTTTCTCGACAGGGACGGGCTCGCCCGTAATCATGGATTCGTCCACGTAGCTCGCGCCGTCCAGCACCGTTCCATCCACGGGGATGCGCTCGCCGGGGCGCACCCGCACCCGGTCGCCGGGCACCACGTCCTCGACGGCAACTTCGCGCTCCCCCTCGCTCTCGACGATGCGCGCCGCGCGGGGCTGCAACCCCACGAGCAGGCGGATGGCCGCGCCCGTGCGCCCTTTCGCCACCATCTCGAGGTATTTGCCGAACAGGATAAGCGTCACGATGGTGGCCGACGCCTCGTAATAGACGTGGACCGTGCCGGCGGGCAGCACGCCGGGCAGAAACGTGGCGATGGCGGAGTAGCCGTACGCGGCGCTGGTGCCCAGCATGACAAGCGTGTTCATGTCGGGGCTGCCGTGCCGCAGCGCCGCCCAGCCCGCGCGGTAAAACCGCCAGCCCGGCCCGAACTGCACCGCCGTGGCCAGCACAAACTGGACGAGCCACAGCGTCTGCATGGGCACGCGGGCGTGCAGCCACGCCATGCCGCCCGGCACCAGCATGGGCACCATTTCGAGCAGGAACAGCGGGAGGGTGAGGGCGGCGGCTACGAAAAGCCGGCGGCGCTGCGCCCGCCGCTCGGCCTCGCGCGCCTCCGCCTCGGCGTCGCGGGCGGTGCGGGTGCTGCCCGCTCCGGCGTCGAGAACGTGGTAGCCGGCCTTTTCGACGGCCCTTTTCAGATGGGCAGGCGTGGCGATGCCGGGCACGTAGCGCACGCTCGCCTTTTCGGTCGCCAGGTTGACGCTTGCCTCGACGACGCCCGCCACGCCGCGCAGCGCCTTTTCGACGCGGCCCGCGCAGGCCGCGCACGTCATCCCGCCGATGGCGAGGTGGGCCGTGGCGGTGCGGACGCCGTAGCCCGCCCCTTCGACGGCGGCGGCAAGCCGCGCGGGCGTCGTGGCCGATGGGTCGAAGGCGACGTGGGCGCGCTCCGTGGCCAGGTTGACCGATGCGTGCTGCACGCCCGGCGCGTTTTGCAGCGCCTTCTCGACGCGCCGCACGCACGCCGCGCACGTCATGCCTTCAATGCCCAGCAGCGCCGTCTCGCCCTTTTCGGTCGAGGGTTCGGGACGGGGGGCGGGCGGCGCGGGGGGGACGGGCTGCATGGCGCGGACACGGGTAAAGCGTGCCCGCTCAACGCCCCACACGTCCGATGGATCGGCGCGCGGCGCGGCGGTGGATTACGCATCTTTCCCAGCTTTACCCGCCGTCCGTTGGGGACTTTGCACACGGCGGGGCGCGCCTGCCGCCTGCCTTGCCGAACCGTCTGCCTCCAAAACCGCCACCGCCATGTCCACCTCCCTCGTCCCGTCCGCCGAAAGTCTGATCGAAACCATCCCCGGCCTCCAGGAAAAAGGCGTCGAGATCTCCCGCGACCTGCACGGCCTCATCCTGAAAGGAGGCCCCGCGGCCCGGCGGCTGGCCGACGTGCTGCACGGGACGTGGCTGGGGCACCCGCTGCACGTCGTCCTCACCGACTTCGTGATTGGCGCGTGGGCGGCAGGCGCCGTCTGCGACGTGATGGCGCTCCAGACGGGCGACCGCCGGGCGCAGTGGGCCGGCGACGCGCTTGCCGTCATGGGCACCGCCGCTGCCGTGCCGACGGCGCTGGCGGGGCTGGCGGATTTCTCGGGCATCCCCCGGCCGGCGGCGGGCGTGGCAACGCTGCACGCCGCCCTCAACGACCTCAACGTGGCGATTTACGCCCTCTCGATCCGCGAGCGGCGGCGCGGGCAGCACCGGCGCGGCATCGCCCTGTCGCTGGGCGCCCTCGCCCTGACGGGCGTGTCGGCGTGGCTGGGCGGCGCGCTCGTGTACAAGCACAAAGTCGGCGCCGACCACAGCCCGTCGTTTGGCGAGAAAAGCCCGTGGCGCGCCGTCATGGCCGAGGACGATTTGCCTGAAAACGTGCCCACGCGGGCGCTCTACGAGGGCGAACCCGTGCTGCTCTACCGCGAGGGCAAAAAGCGCTACGCCCTCGCCGCCACGTGCGCCCACGCCGGCGGCCCCCTCGACGAGGGCGAGGTCGAAGGGTGCACCGTGCGCTGCCCGTGGCACGACTCCGTTTTCGACCTGCGCGACGGCAGCATCGTCCACGGGCCGACGGTGCACCCGCAGCCCGCCTTCGACACGCGCGTGCGCGCCGGCCAGATCGAGGTGCGGCCCCGCCCGGCGTAGCGTCAGGGCCCGCTTCAGGAGGCGCGCAGCGCGTCCGGGAGGGCATCGAGCCAGCCCATTTCGAGCACGCCCCACAGCCCGACGAGAATCGCCTCGGCGGCGTCGTGGCGCAGCGACGTGGGCCGGGGCGCGCCGCTCCACGCGATGACGCGCCGCGCGAGCGTGTCGGCGTGGGCCTTGGCCTCCGGCCCGCTGCGCTGCTCGCGGTCCAGCAGCAGGGCGCGCCGCCACACCCCGGCCTGGACGACGAGCACGCGGGCGCCTTCCCGTTCGGCCTCGCGCCGCCACACCTCGGCCAGGTCGCCGCCGCCTTCGAGCACGACGGCGGCGGGGCGTGCCTCGCGCAGCATCGTGTGGGCGGCGCGTTTGAGGCGGGCGCGGGCGCCGTAGTTCTGCGACCGGTAGGCGCGCAGCGTGCCGTCGGCGCGGTACCACGCAAAGCCCGTGCGCAGGCCCAGGTCCACGGCCAGCAGCAGTTTTTCGGGAGGCGAGGCGTCGGGCAGCATGGCGCAAAAGAAAACCCCTCGCCACGGCTTGCAGCGAAGGGTTGATGGAAAAAGGCTCGGCCCGGAATCAGAAAATCCAGACGAGCAGGAGAATCACGAGGAGGAGAAGAAAAATGCTGCGCATATCGAAAAGCCGGAAGGCCGGTTAGTCTGAAGTCAGCAGTTGCACGCCCACCCCCGCGCCCGGGATCGCCCGGTTGTGGTTACGAACGGCACGGTTTGCAACGGGCTGGTTGGGTTTGTCGGGTTTGTCGGGTCGCTCGCCCAACCAACCAACCAACCAACAACCAGCAGGTGCAGCGAGCGGAACCACC
>CBDUCD010000255.1:0-4395 GCA_965365535.1 uncultured Rhodothermales bacterium
GGGCGCGCTACCGGGCGGGGTTGAGGTAGCCCAGGCTGCGGTACGCCGCGTCGGGCAGCGTCCACTCGGCGTTGAGGTGGGCGATGGCGCCGAAAAAGCCGAAGCCGTTTTCGACGTTCGTGAACGTGCCCGGCTCGACGAGAATCTCGGGGTCGAAAACGCCGCCCGGCGGGCGCCAGTCGCTGCTCGTCACGCTGATCTTCATGCCGACGGCGTAGAGTTCGGGCGGCGTGTTGAACTCCACCTGCTCGCGCACCTTCTGCACGTCCTGCCCCAGCAGCGCCGTTACGCGCCAGCCCTCGAAGCTGCCCGTGCCCAGGTCGGCGTCGGGGTAGTTCACGGCCACGTCAATAAACTGGTCGCGGTTCTGGACGCGGGCAAAGCGGTACCACGTCTGCACGCGGAAAGGCACGTAGTCCACATCCGGCCACAGCACGTCCTGCCGCAAACTGAGCGACACGTACAGCGGCCCCACCCGGGCGCGGCGGGCGGCGGGCACGACGGTCTCGGCGCGCGTGGTGCGGCCCTCGGCGTCGGCGACTTCGATCTGGTAGCGGTGGCCGAAAAGGGGCGTGAACGGGCTGAAATAGACGTTACCCCACGAGCCGTCGCTGAAGGTGACGACGGAATCCTGCCACGCCTGGGTTTCGCCCGTGTCCAGGTCGCGGGTGCGGACGGTCGCGCCCAGCGGTGCCGGCGCGGGCACGTCCACGCGGCGCCGCACCGGGATGACGCGCACGTACTGCACCGGCTGGTCGGTGTCGAGAAAGCCGTAGAGCGTGAAATAGCGATCCGTCTCGATAAAGGGCGACACGGAATCCTCGCACGCCGCGAGAAGGCAGAGCGCGAGCACGAGGGCGGACGGGGCGAGGGCGCGGCGCGGCGTCATTGAAAGTCTAACTTGAGCCCGAAGGACGGAATCACCGGCAGCTGGTCGATGCGGCGGAGCGTGAACAGGTCGAGGAAAAACAGATTGCGCCGGTCGTAGGCGTTGATGACGCCGCCCTGAAGCGTCATGCGGGCGTGGCGCCCGAGCGGAAACGCCCGCGACAGCGACACGTCGAGGCGGTGGTAGTAGGGCAGGCGCCCGTCGTAGGGGCGCCCGTAGAGCACGCGCGGCGTGGCAGGCGTCGCTGTCACGTCCACGAGCGTGTCGAGCAGCACGAAGCCGTCGAAGCCCGCCGAGCGCGAAAAGGGCAGCCCGCTGCCCATCTGCCACTTCACGTTCAGGTCGAAGCCCGCCAGCGCTACCTGGGTGACGGCGTTCACCTGGTGGCGGCGGTCGTGGGGCGGGTTGTATTTCAGCGTCTCGGTTCCGTACCAGACCTGGATGGCTTCCTGCTGCGCCTCGTACTCGACGCGCGAAAAGCCGTACGAGAGGTAGCCGTAAAACGGCCCCCGGCTGCCCTCGACGCGCACGTCCACGCCCAGCACGTTTCCCTCGGCGGGCTGCAGGCGCGTCGTGAAGCGCGGCACACTCGTCCACTCGGGCACGAGCAGGTTGGAGAGCTTTTTCTGGTACCCTTCGACCTCGAACTCGAAGCCCGCCGACGGCCTGAACTGGTAGCCGACAATGGTGTGGATGGCCTGCGGCACCTTTTTGCCGATGCCCGACGCCACCCACGCCGTGAACACGTCGCCGGCGTCGCGGCGGTCGGCGATGCCTTCCAGGTCCTGCCGGTAGATGCCCCACGCCGCCGTGATCTGCTGCGTGCTGAGGGTGCCGCCGGGGCGCACGAGCAGGCGCAGGCGCGGCTCGGCGGTAAGTTTGCCCCGAAACGCCGACGCCCGCACGCCGGGCCGGACGATGAAATACGGCGTGAGGGGCACGCCGGCGTCGAGAAACGTCGAGGCTTCCGTCAGGTATTCGACGCCCTTGTCGAGGTTTTCGAACAGGCCGCCGAGGGCGTATTCGAGCTGCACGTTGCGCACCTGCGCGCCCGCCTCCACCTCCAGGTCGCCCAGCGCGTACGTCACGCCCGTATTGGCGTTGATGCTCTGCACCGCCGACTCGCGCTCGGGCGCCGCGCGCGGCCCGAACTCGTTTTCGAGGCGCGTAAACGTCAGCGACACCTCGCCCATGATGGGCGCCGACTCGGGCAGGTGCAGCATCCGCACGCCGTACGCCTCGTTGCGCCACACCACCTGGTCGTCGGGCGCGGCGGCTTCGGAGTACGGATCGTCCACGGCCAGGTCGGACAGGTTGCCCCGGTCGTACGTCTGCATCGCCGTGGCGGCAAACGAGGTGCGCGACGTGAGTTCGAGCGAGAGCTTGCCAAAGCGGTCGTAAAAGCGGTAGGGCAAGTCCCGCCCCAGCAGGCGGGGCGCCACGGGCTCAATGACGGACTCGCGGTCGGACACGAGAAACGACGCCTTGCCCGGCAGCAGCGGCCCTTCGACGCGCGCCGCCGACAGAAACGGCCCCAGCGACGCCGACGCCTCGAAACGCCGGTTGTTGCCCGAGCGCGTCGAGATGTCTATGACGGACGAGATGCGGCCGCCGTAGCGCGCCCCGAAGCCACCGGCGTAGATGTCGGTGGCCGAGAGGATGTCGGCGGGAAAGGCCGAGTAGAAGCCGATGACGTGGAAAGGCTGGAAAATGGGGATGCCGTCTATGAGGACGAGGTTCTGCGAGGGCGTGCCGCCGCGCACGAAAAGCTGCCCGCCCCGGTCGCCCGTCGAGACGACGCCGGGCATGGACTGGAGGTAGCTGACGAGGTCTGCCGACAGGCCGGGCGTCGGAATGCGCTCCAGGTCGCTGGGGCGGACGGACTGCAGGCCCGCGCCGCCCATCACCGCGGCGCCCTCGCCCTCGGCCTCGATCGTCACCTCGCCCGCTTCGAGCTGGGCCAGCCGCAGGTCGAAGTTGCGCGTGCGCGCCTCGCCCGCCTCGAACCGGACGGCCTCTTCGAGCGACTCGTAGCCCAGGTAGGACACGACGAGGGTGTAATCTCCCGGCACGATGCGGCTGACGACGTAGTAGCCGTCGCGGTCGGAGGCGCCGCCGAGCACGCGCCCATCGGCGCTGCGCAGGATGACGTTGACGCCCTGGAGCGTCTGCCCGTCGGAGGCGTCGCGCACGAAGCCGCGCAGCGATGCGTTCTGGGCAACGGCCGCGGCAGGCAGCAGCAGCGCGGCGAGAAAGGCGAAAAGGCGCATACGGACGCGGTTGAGGCGCCGCATGATACTGCGCGTGCCCGCCCCGCGAAAGTCCCTAATTTCGCCGGAGCGTGTCGGCGGGCGGCGTGAAACCGGCGAGGCGCAGCGCGGCGTCGGGCAGCACGAGGCGCTGCGTGCTCCGGTAAACGGTCGAAAAGAGGCCGGCGCCGTTTTCGATGTTGCCGCCCGCGTCCCACTCGGGGCCGTTGTCCTGCACTAGGACGCGCACGCCCAGCACGGTGGGCCGCGCCGCCGCGGGCAGCCCGAGCACGTCGAGGATGTTGCGGCGGTCGCGGCTGAGCAGGATGGGGATGGCGTAGCCCTCGCCCACCACGCGCCCCAGCCCGTACGGCTGCGCCACGGCCACGGAGTCGCCGGCGCCCCGCGCGATGTCGTACAGCAGGGTGACGCCGGCGGGTACCTGCTGCGGCCCCCGCAGCACCAGGGGTACGGTGTACGTCAGGCTGTCGTCGCGTTCGTCGCGCACGCTCTCGACGGCGCCGAAATGGGCGTCGCGGCGGGCGGGGACGGTGGCCGTGGCGATGGTGGCCGCGCCATCGGGCGCCGTAACCGTCAGCCGGTACGTGTGGCCGGCGAGGACGGGCAGCACGCGGCGGTACACGAGGGCCGTCGTGCCATCCGACAGCGGCACGACGCGGGGCGCGAGCGCGCCGCCGACGCCCGCCGTCAGGTCGTCGAGCCGGGCGCGGATGCGGGCCGTGTCGGCAGGCACGCGCGGCTGCACGGGTTCGACGCGCACCTGCTGCGTGTCGCGCGCGGCGTCGAGAAAGCCGTACACGGCAAAAGGAAATCCCCCCTCTTCGTCGAAAACGTCCACGCTGTTGCTGCACGCGGCAAGCGCGGCGGCGAGCAGCAGGACGAGGGTGGCGCGCATGGAGGTTGTGCGGTGGCGAGGTGGCGAGGTTGTTGGTGAAGGCCCGTTGCAAGGCGAGAGGCGGAGGTCGGGCGGGCTTTTCGTTTTTCCCGGCAACGGTTCACCCTTCGCCCCATCTTCCCCTCCCAACTTCCCGTGCCTCCCTCAAAAGAATCGACGCCCTCCTCCTCTCGCCCCTCCTCCACGCTCCACCCACCACCTCACCCTTCCAGCGCCTCGATTTCCTGTTCGAGTAGCTGCTTGCGGTACATGGCGGCGTACAGCCCGCCGGCGGCGACGAGGCTGGCGTGGGTGCCGCGCTCGGCCACGCGGCCCTCGTCGAGCACGAGGATGAGGTCGGC
>CBDUCD010000256.1:0-4378 GCA_965365535.1 uncultured Rhodothermales bacterium
CGCCACGGGGGTTATACCGGATTCACAAGCGGAAGCCGGCGCGACAGGCCCGGCACCGGCAGGCGCGGGGCGTAGCGACATGGCGCGCAATCCTCAGACGGCGAGGCCCTTTTCGGCGAGGGCGGCGCGCAGGAATTCGACCACGAAACGGTCGTTCCAGTGCCACGCGTGCGCGGCGTCGGGGTGGAACAGCACGTCTTTGAAGCCCAGCGTGAAGCCGCGCTGTTTCAGCAGGCGCCGGTAGCCGTACGCCCGGTCGCGGTTGCCCGCCGAGCCGTCGCCGCTGGCGCACTTGATCCAGTACGTCGTGGCCCGCAGCGCGTCGAGGGCGGCGCCGTCGGCGTCGAGAATGCGGTTGAGCGGGTTCCAGCGGGCAAGCGCGTCGAGGTGGCGCGGGCGCCCCAGGGCCGCGTCGAAAATCAGGTGCTCCATCCACACGGGGTCGGTGTTGGCGCCGCGCTGCCGCACGCGCGGGTCGTGGTGGTCGGGCCACGTGAACAGGGCGTCGTACATGCCCGCGTGGGCGAGGTAGCCGGGCAGCAGGGCCGCCAGCAGGCTGACGGTGAAGCCGCCGAGCGAAAAGCCCGCCGCCAGGCGCGGCCCGTCCAGCCCCCAGCGCGCTTCGACGTGCGGAATGAGTTCCTGCGTCAGGTACGTCCAGAAGCGCCCCGTGCCCAGCCCGCCCATCGAAGCCGGCCACGCGCCCACCATGTCGATGCCCAGCGACGGCACGTAGTTGTTGGACGAGTTGAGGCCGGGCAGAATGGCCGTCACCGGCGGCAGCCGCCCGTCGGCGATGTGCCGGTCGAGGTCTTCGATGGCCGTCGCAAAGCGCCGCGAGCCGTCCTCGACAAAGTTCACGTACTCGCGCTCGTGGCCGCGGAACAGGTAGAGCAGGGCAACGGGCGGGCGCGGCGGCGTATAGACGTAGTAGGGCTTGGCAATGCCCAGCGCCTCCGACCGGAGGCGGTAGAGCCGCAGCCGCCCTTGCAGCGTTTCCGCGTGCCGTGCCAGAATCGCCCGCTGCGAGAGGTGCATCGTCTAGGCGGCCTTGCGCTGTACGCGGCGCGCGCACACGTCCATGCTGTCCCGCAGGAAATGGGGCAGGATGGCCAGGTGCGTGCGGGCGAGGTAATCCGGGTGCGCCATGCGGTGGATGATGCGCTCGTACTTTTCGAGCCCGTGGCGCTGGATGATGAGCGTCTTGCGCTCCTCGTGCCGGAAGTGGACAAGCATACCGCCGGGGTCGGCCTCGGGGTGGAACTGCGTGCCGACGATGTGGGGCGTAAACCGGATGGCCATGATGGCGCGTTCGAGGGCCACGTGGGGGCGGATTTTCTCGCGCGCCAGCACCTCGGCGCCCAGCGCCTTCATCCGCGCCGCGTCGGGCTGCACGATCTGCCACGACCGGAAGTCGGCGCCGAAAAACGGGTCGGCGAGGCCGCGGAAAACGGCGTCGGCGCGGCCCGCGTCGGTCATGTACACGGGGAAAATGCCGAACGACTCGCTGCGCCGCTCCGTCACGGCGGCCACGCCCGTAAAGCGCACGGCCATCTGGAGCGAGTGGCAGATGAAAAAGACGCGCTTGGGCGCCTCGGGGCACGCCTCGTTGTGGGCGAAAACGGCGCCCATCCAGCGGAAGTAATCGTCTTCCCACGGCTGCCCCTCGCCCTCGTACGGCGACCCCGGCCCGCCCGACGACAGGTACACGTCGTAGTCGAGGCCGGGCACCTCGCCCCGCTGCCGCACGTCGAACTCGTCCCACACCACGTCCACGTCGTCGTTCTGCGTGTCGGCGGCGTGCAGGATGTCCCGCAAACAACGCATCCCCTGGTTGGGATGGCCGTTGTTGAGGTCGAGAATGGCGACCCGCAAAAGGCGCGGCTTGGCCCGCATGGTTAATGGGTGGAACGGAGAATGAAAAGCGGAAGCGTGCCGCCGCCCGCCGTCACGTTGGCGAGGTTGGAGGCCGACGTGCGCGTCAGGCAGCCGCCCATGAGCGGCCCGTTGATGTAGGGATCGAGATCCACGACCGTCGGCACCTGTTCCCAGCCATTACCCGTCTGCACGAGAAACGGCTCCCGGTGGATGTGGACGGCTTCCTGCACGACAAAATCCTGGCCAACCGAAAGGGCAAGGGCATCGTCCCACTCGCCCTGCGTGCTGTCGAAGCCCAGGTGGACGCCCGCGCCGCCGTACTCGTCGTTGGGTTTGATGACGAAGTACGCCCGGTTGTTGCGCACAAACGAAACGAGGTCAATGTCGAGGCCGCGAAACCGCGTGTGCCCTTCGCGCAGCATCCGCGTCCACGGGATGTGGTGCGCCACGGTCACGCGCTGCGCGTGCGTGAGCGACCTGGTGTAGCGCTCGTCGGTGAGAAAGGCGAAAATGGCCTTTTTGTGGACGAGCTTCGAGCGGAACGTGTTGAGGTAGCACGTCTTGCCCGCGCGGTAGCCTTCCAGAAACGCCGGAAAACGCTCTTTTTCGGCGTAATACTCGTTCAGCAGCAGGCGCCGGTAGAGCACGTCTATGCGGCGGCCCTGCGCGTACACCCAGCCGTCGTGGATTTCGAGTTCCTGCGGCTCGGCCACGACGCACGGGTAGCCGTGCTTTTCGAGGTACTGCTGCACCAGGTGAAACTCGTGGATCGTCGGCACGCCGCCCTTGTCCACGATGGCAAACGTCGGGTGCTCCTCGCGCCCGCCCCACTGCTCGTGATAGACGAGCAGGAGCGACGCGATGGTGTGTTCGAGCGGCGAGACGAAGCGCACGGGATGCTGCCGCGTGAACGCCTGGAAAACGGGCAGCTCCTGGTAAATGCGCCCCAGCTGGTGCACGTACGCGATGCCCGCCGGGCTTTCGCCGTTGACCTCGACGAACTTGAACGAGTCCGCCGTCATGAACGAGTCCATGCGCGCCAGCGCCGACAGCCGGACGACGTTCGTGGGGATGGCGGCCAGTTCGATTTCCCAGCCGTGCATCCCCAGCTCCTCGCGCAGCACCCGCTCGTCGTTGAAGTGGGCGGCGGCGACGCGCAGAATGGCCTGCCGGATGAGGTACACCACGTCCTGCACTTCGGTGTACATGGCCTCGGTGAGAAACACGGGCCGCAGGCTGTGCGCCATCGGGCGGTTGCCGAAAAGGACGTGCCGCTCGTGCTGCAGGCCCATCAGCAAATCCATCTGCGCCTCCGCCGACGCCAGGTCGTCCGCGATCAGGCGGTGGTAGTCCTCGATGGCGGCGAGGCGGGCGTGGTGGGTGGCAGGCGTCGTCACGGGCGGGCGGGTTCGAGGGCGCCGTTCGCCGTGAAGGGGCGCGGGGCGCGGCTTTCGAGGGCTTTCTCGGCCAGAAACGCGCCCATCCGGCGGATGACCCACTCGTAGGCTTCCTGCCCCACCGTCCAGAAGTCGGCGTCGGGGGCGGGGTTCATGAAGTCAATGGCGTAGGGCACGCCGCCGCGCACGGCAAACTCGACCGTGTTGAGGTCGTAGCCGAGGGCGCGGCAGAGGGCGAGCACGTCGCGCTCGATCTTTTCGAGCAGGCCGGGATCGGCCTCGCCCCAGGGAATGTGCGAGTACCGCGTGGCCGCGTTGTCGGCGGCGGGGTTGTAGCGCATGATGCGCACTTCGCGCTGCCCGACGCCGTAGCAGCGGTAGTAATCCTCGAACTCGATGCCTTCCTGGAGCATCATGCAGTCCGTCCCCGAGGCGTCGTAGGCGGCGAAAAGCTCGTCGGGGTTGTCCACCTTCGTGACGCCGCGCCAGCCGCCGCCGTCGTGGGGTTTGAGAAAGGCCGGAAAGCCGATGTAGCCGAACACCTCGTCCCAGCCGAGCGGGTATTGCAGGTTGCGGAACGACGCGCCGGTGGTGTTGGGGGGCAGGTTTTTGTGCGGCAAAATGAGGCTGCGCGGCACGGCCACGCCCACGCTCTCGGCAATCACGTTGTCTATGAACTTGTCGTCGGCGCTCCACCAGAACGGGTTGTTGACGACGTACGTGCCCTTCAGGGCGGCCCATTTCAGGTACGACCGGTAGAAAGGCACCTCGTGCGAGATGCGGTCGAGGATGACGGCGTAGCGCGGGTCGCCGTCCATGCGCACGGCGCCAACTTCGACAAACTCGGCCCGCACGCCCGCGCTGCCGTACGTCTCGTTGATGTGGGCGATGAGGCCGTCGGGAAACGTCGTCTCCATGCCGCGGAGTACGCCGATAAGGTGAGATGGCATAGGGTTGAATGTATTGCGTATTGCGTATTGCGTATTGCGTAGTGCGTGTTGCGTGTTGCGTAGTGCGTGTTGCGTGGTGCGTATTGCGTGGTGCGTGGTGCGTATTGCGTGGTGCGTATTGCGTGGTTGGGGTGAGGAAAGAGTCGCCAGCCT
>CBDUCD010000257.1:0-4378 GCA_965365535.1 uncultured Rhodothermales bacterium
AGGTTTGCGATTGGAGTGGTGGTGAGGTGGCGAGGTAGTGGGGTGGTTGGTGGAGGGCGGGAGCGATGCGGCGCCTGGCAGGCGAGGCGGTGCGTGGCGGGCGAGGGGCAAATGCCCAGATCGAGCCCGTAGGGGCGCAATTCATTGCGCCCTGCGCCCCGGCTCCCGCCTTCCACGCCCTGCCCCATGCCGCGCCCTGCCGCCGCACTCAACCACCCCACCCCCTCACCACCCCACCGCTCCAACCTCCACCCGCACATCCCCCCAGGCGGCTTCGGCGGCGTCGTTCGTGGCGACGACGACGAGGCCGCCGCGCGCCTGCTGCCAGGTGCGCAGGCGCTCCACCACGTCCAGCCCCGCCCGGTCGAGGTTGGCCGAAGGCTCGTCGAGCAGCAGCACGTCGGGGGCGGTGACGAAGGCGGCGGCGTACTTGACGCGCTGCTTCATGCCCGACGAAAACGACGCCACGGGGTCGTCCTCGCGGCCTGCGAGGCCCACGAAGGCGAGGGCGTCGGCCAGGGCGCCGGGCGGTGCCGCGCCGCGCGTGGCGCACACGAAGGCCAGGTTCTCGCGCGCCGTCAGCGCGTCGTACACGTGCAGGTAGGGCGCCACCAGGCCGCAGTGGAACGGCTGCCGGGCAGGCGCCACGGGCTGCCCATCGAGGGTGAGCGCGACGCGGCCCCGGCGCGGCGTCAGCAGGCCCGCGAGCACCTTCACGAGCGTGGATTTGCCCGCGCCGTTGCGCCCCGTGATGGCCAGCGTCTGCCCGCTTTCGAGCCGGAACGTGACGCCGCGAAACAGCAGCCGCCGCCCGAAAGCGTGGCCAACGTCGTCGGCGGTGAAAAGGCGATGGGCGGGCACCGGCGCAAACTACACCGGCAGTCGGTGAACGTGAGAAGAAACAGCAACAGGCCGCGCCGGCCAGCGCCTCTGCCTTGACGACGCCGGAGGCAGCGCGCTACCCTTCCGTCCCTGTCCACCTTTTCATCACCCCTATGAAACGACTCCTCCCGTGCCTGCTGGCCCTCGGCCTGGCCGCCTGCACGCCCCGCGCCGACGAAAATGCCGCCCCTGCCGACAGCTCGATGATGACGACGCCCGCGCAGACCGTGGCGACGGCGACGCTCAACCCCACCACGGGCAACAGCGCCTCGGGCCAGATCACCTTTACCCAGGAGGGCAGCAGCGTCCGCATCCAGGGCACCGTGATGGGCCTCACGCCGGGCGACCACGGCTTCCACGTCCACGAAAACGGCGATTGCAGCGACGCCGACACGCCCGACGACCCGGACACCGACCCCAACCCGGCGGGCGCCGCCGGCGGCCACTTCGCCCCCGAGGGCAGCCCCCACGGCGCCCCCACCAACGACGCCGCCAGCCGCCACACGGGCGACCTGGGCAACATCACCGCGGGCGACGACGGCACGGCAACCGTTGACATGACGGACGCCATCATCACGCTCGACGGCCCCAACAGCATCGTCGGCAAGGCCGTCATCGTCCACTCCGGCGCCGACGACCTCACCTCGCAGCCTTCGGGTGCCGCCGGCAGCCGCGTGGCCTGCGGCGTCATCATGATGGGCGGTGCCGGCACGCCGGACGCCAACATGGGCGGCGCCGGCGCCACGGGGACGCTGCCCGATCCGTCCATGTAAACGGGCGCTGCACCCGCTTTCCGCCCCGGCCCGCCCCGCGCTGGCCGGGGTTTTTTGTGGCTCCGAGGCCGACCCTATCGCCCTTTTCGGCGTTTGCACCGTCTTTCCAGCCCCTTTCCATGACCGACGCGCCCTACGCCGACGCCGCGCTGTTTGGCAAAGACCCGACGCCGCGCCTGCTCGACGTGCAGTCGTGGCAGGAGGGCAGCGAGCCCGCCCTCGTGCGCGTGTACAGGCGCACCCCGGAGGGTGAGGTGGCGCACACCGACCAGCGGCTGTGGCCCTTTTTCTTTCTCTCCGACGCCCGCCTGCTGCAGGGCTTCTCGCGCCGCCGCTTCCGCTTCCAGCCCCTCGCCGGCGACCAGTTCTACCGCAACGTCGTCGTTTTCGAGACGTGGGCCGACTACTGGGACGCCCTCCGCCACGTCGAGCGCCGGCTGGACGCCCGCGACCGCCGCCCCGAGGAACTCTACCGCATCCCCTCGCCCGCCCAGCAGTACCTCACCCAGACCGGCCAGACCCTTTTCAAAGGGATGGACTTCGGCGACCTGCACCGCTTGCAGCTCGACATCGAAGTGGCGACGGACAGCGGCTTTCCCAACGCCAGCCGGCCCGCCGACGCCGTCATCATCGTGGCCATTTCCGACAACCGGGGCTTCCAGCGGCTTTTGCACGGCCTCGACTACGACGAGGCGGCGCTGCTGCGCGAAACGCTGCGCGTCGTCGGGGAGCGCGACCCGGACGTGATCGAGGGCCACAACGTGATGGCCTTCGACCTCGCCTACCTCGAAGCGCGCTGCGCCCGCTACGGCATCCCCTTCGCCCTCGGGCGCGACGGGTCGGCGCCGCGCTCGTTTCCCGCATCCATGCGCTTTGCCGAGCGCTCCATCGAGTACCCCGCCTACGAAATCGCCGGGCGGCACGTCGTGGACACGCTGTTTCAGGTGATGAGCTACGACGTGTTCAAGCGCGACCTGCCGGGCTACGGCCTCAAAGCCGTGGCCAAATACTTCGGCTTTGCGCCGCCGGGGCGCACGTACGTCGAAGGCAGCGACATCGGGCGCGTGTGGCGCGACGATCCCCAGAAGCTGCTCGCCTACGCCCTCGACGACGTCGTCGAGACGGAGCGCCTGGCGCGTCACCTCTCGGGCTCGACGTTCTACCTCACGCAGATGCTGCCCATGCCCTACGGGCAGGTGGCGCGCACGGGGCCGGCGGCCAAAATCGAGGCCCTTTTCGTGCGCGAATACCTCCGGCAGCGCGCCAGCTTCCCGAAGGCTGAGTGGGGCAGCCAGGCCGTCGGCGGCTACACGGACGTGTTCGTGACGGGCGCCGTCGGCCCCATCGTGTACGCCGACGTGGAAAGCCTCTACCCGTCCATCATGCTCCACTACGACGTGAAGCCGCGCGGCGACACGCTCGGCCTGTTCCCTTCCCTGCTGCGCCGCCTCACCGACCTGCGCTTCGAGGCGAAAGCCGCCATGAAGGCCGCCACCGACGCCGACGAGCGGTCGTCGCTCGACGCCCGCCAGGCTACCTACAAGATTCTCGTCAACTCGTTTTACGGCCAGCTCGGCTTTGGCATGGCCGCCTTTAACGACTTTGCCGAGGCCGACCGCGTGGCCACCATCGGGCAGGACATCGTGCGGCAGATGATGCGCGAGATCGAAAGTCGCGGCGGCGAGGTCGTCGAGGTCGATACCGACGGCGTCCTTTTCGTGCCGCCGCCCCACGTGGCGGGCGAGGCCGCCGAGCGGGCGTTCGTGGACGCGCTTACCGCCACCATGCCGCCGGGCATCCGCATCGGCTTCGACGGGCGGTTTGCGCGGATGCTGTCGTACAAGAAAAAGAACTACGTGCTGCTCGGCTACGACGGCGCGCTCAAGTTCAAGGGGTCGTCGCTCGTGTCGCGCTCCATCGAGCGCTTCGGGCGGCAGTACGTGCGCGAGGCCGTGCGGCTGGTGCTCGACCGGGACGTGGAGGGCCTGCACCGGCTTTACCTCCAGTACCGCGACCGCATCCTCGCCCACGACTGGCGCGATGCCGAGTCGTTTGCGCGCACGGAAACCCTCAAAGACCCGCCCGACCAGTACCTCGCCGACGTGGCGGCGGGCCGGCGCACGCGGGCGGCGGCCTACGAACTCGCCATCGCGCAGGCGCGCGAGACGGGGCTGGCCGTGCGCGTGGGCGACCGCATCACGTACTACGTCACGGGCACGGCGCCCGGCGTGACGACGTACGACAACTGCCGCCTCGCTGCCGCCTGGAATCCGCTTGCCCCCGACGAGAACACGGCCTACTACCTCAAACGGCTGGACGAATTCAGCCGCAAGTTCGAGCCGTTTTTCACCGACACCGACTTCCGGCTCGTGTTCTCGCCCGAAGACCTGTTCGGCTTTTCGGCAGCCGGCATCGCCCTGCGCGTCGAGCGCCGCCCGCGCGGCACTACAGACGACGTGGTGCCGTTTTAACGCTCAACTCGTCCATTCGCCCGTGTTCAATGGTGAATGCAAAGTCAGGTTTGCGGCTGCACTAAAACGAATGCACCTGCCATTGACGTATTTGACGTTGACGCATTGAGCACAGGAGTTACGCTGTTGCCCAGGAAACTCCTCCCTTGAGGGAGGTGGCGCGTAGCGTCGGAGGGTGTTTGCCACAGACGCACACAGAACACCCCCACCCGCTTCGCGGGAGCCCCCTCAAGGGGGCGGTTAATCCAACGG
>CBDUCD010000258.1:0-4369 GCA_965365535.1 uncultured Rhodothermales bacterium
TGCCTTCGGGCAGGCCAAAGGGGTCGCAGGCGGCAAGCAGGAACGCGAGCAGGAGGGGAGCGGTGCGCATGGACAGAAAGGCGTGAGGTGGCGCCAAATATAGGGCGGCCCCGGCATCGGGGAAAGGAAGAACGAAAGGGCTTCGCGCACGCGCGGCCCGTGAATTGCGCCGCGTCGTGGCCCGGACGGGCAGGTTTTTACGCTGGGAGGGGCAACACCTTTTCCCGCCCGCCCATGCCCTCGCCCCCCGCTTCTCGCCCCCTGCTGGCTCTTCTCGTGCTGGCTGCCCTTGTGGTGCCCGCCGTGCTGCTGGCACCCGCGCCGCCCCTCGCGCCGCCCGCAGGCCAGGCCGGCCTGTACCAGGCAGCCGCGCGCCGCAGCAGCGTGCCCCGGCGGCAGCGCGAGGCGCGGGGGCGGGCCTACGAGGCGCAGGAGCGCATGGCGTGGGAGTTCAACCGCCTGCGCGACCCGCGCACGGGCTTCATCCCCGACGACATGCGGGCGCGCGAACTCGCCCATGCCGCTGCCCTGCCCGTGCGCAGCGAGGTGCTGGGCAAAAACAGCCTTTTCGCCGCCCTGTGGCAAGCACGCGGCCCCCACAACGTGGGCGGGCGCACGCGCGGCCTCGCCGTTGATCTGGGTTACAACGGCGGCTCCAACAGGCGCATCCTTGCCGGCGGCGTCTCGGGCGGCATCTTCGTCAGCGAAGACGACGGGGCGACGTGGAAGCTCACCTCCGCCCTCGACGAGTTTGCCAGCGTGACCACCATCGCCCAGGACCCCAACGCCCGCAACGTCTGGTACCACGGCACGGGCGAGTTCAGCAACTCGGTGCGCGGCGCGTTTTACCTGGGGCAGGGCGTGTACAAATCGACGGACAACGGCCAGTCGTGGAAGCGGCTGCCCGGCCTCAACCCGGCGGGGCGGCTGGTCGCCTACGACGATCCTTTCGACAACATCTGGACGGTTGCCGTGCATCCGCAGGGCAGCGTGGTGCTTGTGGCGCACCTCAACGGCATCTCGCGTTCGGCCGACGGGGGCCAGACGTGGCAGAACACCCTCAAGCCCCCGCAGGGCGCCCAGGTCGTCTTTTACACCGACGTGGCCGTTGCTGCCGACGGCAAGGTGTACGCGGCGATGAGCCTCAATGGCGGCAACCACACCGCCTATGGCATCTACCGCTCCGCCGACAGGGGGCAGACGTGGACAAAGCTCGACGTGCCCGGCCTCGCCCCCGACCCCTACCGCATCGTGCTGGCCGCAGCGCCCTCGGACGCGGGGACGGTCTATGCCGCCGTCCAGAAAAACGCCGAGGGCAGCAAGGCCGCCGACCACCAGCTTTTCCGGCTGCGCGGCGGTGCGTGGACCGACCTGTCGGCGTCGCTGCCCGACGTGACGCAGCCCGAGGGCGGGCAGCAGCCCCTCACGGGCAACGCCTCATTTTCGAGCCAGGGCGGCTACGACCTCCTCGTGAAAGTCAAGCCCGACAACGCCGACGTGGTGTGGATCGGCGGCACCAACCTGTACCGCTCGACCGACGCCGGGCAGTCGTTCAAGCTGGTGGGCGGCTACCAGTCGGCCTACACCTACCGGCAGTTTGCCAACCACCACTCGGATCAGCACGCCCTCGTCTTTTTCCCCGGCAAGCCCGGCGTCGCGCTGAGCGGAAATGACGGCGGCCTCTCGAAAACCGCCGATGCCCTGCAGACGCCGACGGCGTGGACGTCGCTCAACAACGGCTACGTCACGTCGCAGTTTTACGCGATGGCGATGGACCCCAGCGGCAGCAGCAACCTGCTCGTGGGCGGCGCCCAGGACAACGGCACGTGGCTGACCGAGCAGACCGCCGCGAACGCGCCGTGGAGCCAGATGCTCTCGGGCGATGGCGGCTACGCGGCCGTCGCGCCCGGCGGCGACCGGCTGTACGTGTCGAGCCAGCACGCCTCCGTCGAGCGTATCCGGCCCGTCAATGGGCAGCTTTCGTACAGCACCATCCAGCCCGCCACGCTGCCCAACCCGCCGTTTATCGCGCCGCTCGCGCTCGACCCCAACGACGCCCGCGTGATGTACCTCGCCACGGGCAACGCCGTCTCGCGCAACAGCAACCTCGACGCCATCGCCGAGGGCAACAGTCAGCCGACCGACCAGAACTGGACGCAGCTTACCGGCTCGGCCGTCGGCAGCGCGCAGACGCACCAGGTGACGGCCCTCGCCGTCTCGAAAGCCCCCGCCGGGCGCCTCGTCTTTGCCGCGACCGACTTCCGCAACGAGACGCGCGTCGTGCGCGTGGACAACCCGGCAGCAAACGGCGCGGGCACCCCCATCACGCCGCCCTTCACGGGTGCGCCCAACGTGGCCTGCATCGCCCTCAACCCCCAGAACGCCGACGAAATGATGGTCGTCGTGTCCAACTACGGCGTGCCGAGCCTGTACCACTCGGCAAATGGCGGCCAGACGTGGGCCGAAGTCGAGGGCAACCTGGGCGGGGCCGATGGGCCGTCTATCCGGTGGGCGGCCATCCAGCCCATCGGCGGCCAGAAGTTCTACCTGCTCGCCACCAGCACGGGCGTCTATTCGGCGACGGCGCTCGCGGGCGCGGGCACCGTCTGGACGCGCGAGGGCGACGGCACCATTGGCACGGTTGTGACCGACATGGTAGCGACGCGCGACGACGGGACAGTCGTGGCCGCCACGCACGGGCGCGGCATCTATACGGCCACGCTGTCGGGCGCGGGCGGGCCGCAGGCCGTGGCCGCCACCAGCCAGAGCCGCGTGGACCTGGGCGTGAAGCCCGGCAGCCGGGGCACCGCCACGTTTACGCTGCGCAATACGGGCGGCGCGGCGCTGACGTTTACCACGCAGGCCACCTGCACCTCGAGCGGCAAGGAGGGCGGCGCGCCTACCCTCACCTCGTTTCTGCGCGGGGCGCACCCGCTGCCGCCGCGCGCCGTGGGCAGCCGCGGCGGGCTCGCGCGCGCCGGGGCTACGCCCCCGCCCGGCACGGCCCCCGCCGGCCCGCCCGGCACCGTCCTCATCGCCGACGATGGCAGCGCGACGCCCGACGACTTCGTGGGCGTGCCGGGCCAGAATTTCTCGTGGTACAACACCTTCACCGTCGGCGGCGCGGGCTTCAAGCTCGACGAAATCCAGTGGTACATGCGCACCGAGGGCAACCTGCAATCGCCCGTCGTGGTGACGCTGTACGACGAGCAGGGGGCGGAAATGGCCAGCGGGCTCTTCAACGTCAAGGCGGCGCCCACGGGCGCGTGGTACAACGCCACCTTTGCCACGCCCATCGCCTTTGCGGCGGGCACGTCGTTCTCGATTCTCGTGGACGCGCCTTTCGGCATTGACTACCCGGCGGGCGTGGACAAGGTGGGGCGCGTGCCTGGTAGCAGCTTCTACTTCGACGGCGACGCGCTCCAGTTCCAGCCCCTCAGCGGCGTGCCCGGCCTGGAAAAAGGCGCCTTTCTCATCCGCGCAGGGGGATCGGCGGAGACGCTGCCCAACACGCCGCCCAACCTTGTCATTGACGTGTCGAAAGACCCGGCGGCCGTGGGCGAAAGCATCACCTTCGACGCCTCGCGCTCGACCGACCCCGACGGCCAGATCGTGGGCTACGCGTGGACGTTTGGCGATGGCGGCACGGGCAGCGGCGCCGTCGTGAGCCACGCCTACGCCCGGCCCGGCCAGTTCACCGTCACGCTCACGGCGACCGACAACGGCGGCGCGCAGAAGTCGCTGAGCGGAACGGTCACCATCACGGGGGGCGGGCCGTGCGCCCTTACCGCGATGCCCGCCACGGGCACCGTCGCCGCCGGCGGCCAGCAGACCATCACCGTCGCCTTCGACGCGGCAGGCGTGGCCGAGGGCACGTACGGCGGCCAGGTCGCCATCGGCGGCAATGGCGGCCAGCTCGTGCTGCCCGTCACCGTCACCGTCAGCACCAACGTCGCCGCCGCACCGGGTGAAGCGCCCGGCGGCGGGCGGGATTTCGTGGCGATCTACCCCAACCCCTTTGCCCTTTCGACGGGCATCGTGTACCGGCTGCGCGAGGGCGGCAGCGTCGAGGTCGCGGTGTACGACGCGCGGGGGCGGCGCGTGCGCACCCTCGAAAGGGGCACGCGGGCGCCCGGCACGTTTACCGTCCGCTGGGACGGGCGCGACGACGCGGGCGCCGAGGTGGCCGCGGGCGTGTACTTCGTCCAGCTTGCCGGCGAGGGCCCCGCGCCCCTGACGCGCCGCATCGTGCGGGTGCCGTGATGCGCGCCTCGCTGACCCTGGAGGCCGCGGCAGGGCTGCTCGTCCTGCTCGCGGGCTGCGTGCGCGGGACGGAGAAAAACCCCGCCCCCGGCCCCCGGTGGGTAGC